>JAKBBG010000078.1 GCA_021826025.1 Pseudomonadota bacterium
GAACCCGATCTGGTGCCGGAAGCGCTCAAGATCATCGAAGCCGCCAAAGCCCGCGGCGGAAGCGTCCCCGTGCCCGTGGACGTGGTGGTCGCCAAAACCTTTTCCGAATCGGCGGCCGCCACCCTGAAATCCGTGGACGCGGTGTCCGACGACGACATGATTCTGGATATCGGGCCTCAGTCGGCTGCCCAGCTTGCCGGAATCCTGAAAAAAGCGGGCACTATCGTGTGGAACGGCCCGGTTGGCGTGTTTGAATTCGAACAATTCGGGGAAGGAACCAAAACCCTGGCCACGGCCATAGCGGAATCGGATGCTTTTTCCATCGCGGGAGGGGGAGATACGCTCGCAGCCGTGGCAAAATACGGGATTGCCGACCGGGTTTCCTATATTTCAACGGGCGGCGGTGCCTTTCTCGAGTTTCTTGAAGGCCGTGAACTGCCCGCCGTGAGCGTGCTGGAATCCCGTACCCATTAACACCGTTTCAACAGGAGTTTTACGCAGATGCCCCGCCGTACCAAAATCGTCGCCACCATTGGCCCCGCTTCCAGCAGTCCGGAAATCCTGGAACGGATGATCCTGGCCGGCATGGACATGGCCCGCCTCAATTTTTCCCACGGTTCCGAACAGGACCATCGCGACCGCGTCGAAACGATCCGCGGCATTGCCAAAAAGCTGGGGCGCACGGTGGGCATCCTGGGTGATCTCCAGGGCCCGAAAATCCGGGTGGGCAAGTTCCGCGATTCCAAAATCATCCTCAAGGCCGGCGATCCCTTCATTCTCGATGCGGACTGTGCCTTGGGAGACCAGGAGCGGGTCGGCCTGGACTACAAGGAATTGCCCCAGGACGTGTCCAGCGGCGATGCCCTCCTGCTGGACGACGGAAAAATCGAGTTGCGCGTCGAACGCGTCGTTGGCAACCAGGTGCATACCACCGTGGTCCAGGGCGGCCCCCTGTCCAACAACAAGGGCATCAACCGGCGTGGCGGCGGACTGACTGCCCCGGCCCTGACCGAAAAGGACATGGAAGACATCAAACTGGCGGCGCGGCTCAAGGTGGATTACCTGGCCGTCTCCTTTCCCCGTTCCGGAGCGGATGTGCAATGGGCACGGGACCTGATGGTCAAGGCGGGCGGACATGCCCACATCCAGTCCAAAATCGAGCGCGCCGAAGCCATCGACGCCCTGGAAGACATCATCGCGGCAAGCGATTCCATCATGGTCGCGCGCGGCGATCTGGCAGTCGAAGTGGGTGACGCCGCGGTGCCCGCCTTGCAGAAGCGGATGATCCGCATCGCCCGCCAAATGAACAAGACGGTCATCACCGCCACCCAGATGATGGAATCCATGATTTCGAGCCCGGTGCCCACTCGGGCCGAAGTGTCCGATGTGGCCAACGCGGTGCTGGACGGCAGCGATGCCGTCATGCTGTCCGCAGAATCCGCTGCCGGCCAATATCCGGTGGAAGCCATCGCCGCCATGGCGCGGGTTTGTACCGAAGCGGAAAAGCAGGACATCCAGCCTTTTTCCGAAATCGAACCGCTGGACCGCATCGACCGCGTGGAGAAAGCCGTGGCACGCGCCGTGATCCACACCACGCGCCATCTGGACGTGAAAGCCATTGCCGCACTCACGCAAAGCGGGGCCACGGCCCTGCTCATGTCCCGCGCCGACACCAACGTGCCGATTTACGCCATGACGCCGGTGGAAGAAACCCAGCGCCGGGTCACCCTGTTCCGCGGCGTCTATCCGGTCGATTTCCAGCACACCACCCAGGGGGCCGCCGAAATCATGGCCCAAGCGGAAGCAAAATTGCTCGGGCTCGGGGCGGTCAAGGCAGGGGACTTGATCCTCCTGACCATCGGAGAGCCCATCGGAAGCCCCGGCGGCACCAATACCATGAAGATCATCCGGATCGGGGACCTGCACTGACGCCGCCGATGAAGCCCGTTCTGCGCACGGACATCCGATCGCTGCCGCTGGTCGCCCGCGGCAAGGTGCGGGACATTTACGCCGTCGGCGAGGAGCACCTCCTGCTCGTCACCACGGACCGCCTGTCCGCATTCGACGTGGTGTTTCCCACCCCCATCCCCGGCAAGGGGATCATCCTCAACACGCTCACCAATTTCTGGTTCCGGCACTTCGAAGACCGGATTCCCAACCACCTGAGCGGAATCGACCCCGAAAGCGTCGTTGCCCCCGGAGAGCGGGAGCAGGTTGCCGGTCGTTCCGTCGTGGCCAAGCGCATGCGGGCGCTGCCGCTGGAAGCCGTGGCGCGCGGCTACATTGAAGGTTCCGGCTGGAAGGAATACCAGGCCCAGGGTTCCATTTGCGGCATTTCGCTGCCTCCCGGCCTGCAGCGGGCCGCACGACTCCCCCGTCCCCTCTTCACGCCGGCGACGAAGGCCGCTGTGGGCGACCACGACGAGAACATCGATTTTGAGCGGGCGGTCGAGCTCGTCGGGACTGAACTGGCCACCCGGGTCCGCGACAAGACGCTGGAACTGTATCAGGCCGCGGCTGACTATGCCTGGTCGCGCGGCATCATCATCGCCGACACCAAATTCGAATTCGGGCTGGATCACGACGGCACGCTCACGCTCATCGACGAGGTGCTCACCCCGGACTCCTCCCGCTTCTGGCCGCGCGACACTTACCGCGTCGGTGAAAGCCCGGAAAGTTTCGACAAGCAATTCGTGCGCAACTGGCTCGAGTCCGTCCACTGGAACAAGCAGCCGCCTGCGCCTGAATTGCCGGAACACATCGCCGCCGGCACGGCCGCAAAATATCAGGAAGCGCTCAACCGCCTGACCCGGAGTTGATGAGTCCGAGAATGGCGTCCCATTCGGCCGGAGTCACCGGCGTGATGGACAGGCGGTTGCCGCGCGCAAGCAGGCGCATTTCCTGAAGGGCGGGCGTGGCTCGCAGCGCTCCCAGGGAAATCAGCGGCGTTTTTCTCACTGCACGCACTTCCACGTGGTACCAGCGCGGCTTTTCGGGCGTGGCTTTGGGGTCGTAATACGGGGAGGCCGGATCAAACTGGGTTTTGTCGGGAACCGCAAGGCGCGAGACTTCGGCAAGACCTGCAATGCCGGGCTGGGGACAACTGGAGTGATAGAACAGCACGCCGTCGCCCACTTTCATGTCCCGCATCATGTAATTGCGCGCCTGGTAGTTGCGAACGCCGAACCAGTCCACGCGCCGGCCGGGACGGCGCAGCACGTCGTCGATGCTGACTTCGGACGGTTCGGATTTCATCAGCCAGTAGGCCATGGATGGGGGTCCCCCGCAGGTGTCGTCCGGTCGGCATCTTGAACCCAAGCCTCTAGAAGGTGGCCATCTGCCGGACACATCAGGCGCTTCCGGGTGGGACGCGCTCAACAGTGTCCATCGGGTCGATAGCCAGGGTTAGATGATTATCGGCTCAAAGAATTGAAACCGTAACGAACACCCCAGGGGAATCTTAAAAAAGGGATTCCTGCTCAAAGAAGCAGCGATCCAATCGCTCTTCCATGTCTTTAATTCTACGCTTGACGTCAGCCACATCCCAGCTGCTCGCCGCCTTTTGTTCCAGCATTTCGTAGACGGCGTTCAGGCCGGCCATCACAGCGGCCCGCTCGGGCCCGATTCCTTCGGACTGGGAACGGACTTCACGCATCCGCCGGTCCAGCTCCTGGGCCGCTTCCCGAAGGAGCTCCTTGTGTTCCGGTGCACAGGCAACCTTGTACACGCGGTCCAGAATGGAAATTTCCACCTGCACGGAATCGGGGGCCGCCATGGCCTAGCCGGGAACCTGGGCCGCAAGTTGTTCGAGGCGATGCCGCGCCTCTTCCATGCGGTCTGAAAGGATGCGCAGTTCGTCCCCTTTCAGGATCAGCTCCTGCCGCAACCGTTGATTTTCCGCACGCAACGCATCGCATTGCTCGATGACGCGATCGATTTTCTGCTCCAGGCTGGCGAAATACTTTTCCATGCCTGCAATATAAATGCGCGTGCGTTCCGCCGTCAATCGCCTCATGGCTAGGCTATGGCGTTCACTTTCGCTACAATCTCACCGGCAGATGTGAATGGATCACATCGGGGTGCCCGGACGTTTGCATCGAGTCCGGGTGAAACGGGAAACAGGTGAGAATCCTGTGCTGCCCCCGCAACGGTATGTCTGAATGCTTTGCCACCACAGTCACTGGGACGAAAGGGTTCACGCCCGCGTTCCGGGAAGACGGCAAAGGCTGTATAGACGAGCCCGGAGACCGGCCCCGCGCCACGAAGTCGCCAGATTGGTCTGGCGCACTGGAAATACTGCGGGGTAGCAGTATTCAGGCTCGTCAGTTCGGTCGTACGAACGCATTGTCCGCCTTGAATTATCCCTGGTGTTTCCCTGTATCGACACACAGGGAGATCAATCTTGAAGCACACCAACCGGCCCTCATGGCCCCGCCGGACTGCCGTCTGTGTCCTGCTTGCCTGCGCAGCCAGCGCAAGCGGAGCGGACGACAGCAGCAGCGAAACCCCCGGCCTCGCGCCGATCACCGTCCTGTCTTCCCGGTTTGATGAAACGCCGGCCCAGGCCTTGCCGCAAACCACGATCGTCACTTCAGAGGAAATCGCGCGCAGCGGTCTCACGGACGTGTCCCAGATCCTGCAAAAGCTCGGCAATGTTCCCACCCGCATCAACCTCAACGGCACCCAGGACCAGTCCATCGACCTGAGAGGGTATGGCATCACCAGCGACAACAACGTCGTCGTGCTGCTCGACGGGGTACGCCTGTCCGAAATCGATCAAACGGCGGCACGCACTTCCATGATTCCGGTGGAATCCATCGATCACATTGAAATTTTCAGGGGTGGGTCAAGCGTTCTTTATGGCGAAGGCGCCACCAGCGGCATCATCAACATCGTGAGCAAAGGCAACCCCGGAAACAGTACGGTCGCCTCGGCAGGGTTGGGGAGCTTCGCCACCAAGGAAGGCAACCTGTGGGCCTCCAAGCAAATCGACACCACCTCGGTCGCGCTGTTCGGAAAGCTTTTCAATACGGACAATTACCGGGCCAACAACCAGGCCCAGGTCCGTACGGGCGGCGCTTCGCTGCAGTGGCAGCCGGATGCCACCCAGAGCCTGGGCGTACGCCTTTATTCCGACTCGGAAGACACCCGTTTTCCAGGGCCGCTGACGCTGGCGCAATTTCAACAAAACCCCAGGCAGACGTTCACGCCCTTCGATGCCGGAACCATTTCGGGAAACGACGTGACCGTCTTCGGCAAAGCGCTGTACGACCGGACGGAACTGGCTTTCGAAGCCAACATGCGCAACAAGCAGGAGACCAGCAATTTGCCCAGTCTGGGAGGGAACACCAGCATCGCAGCCGACTTTTCCGGGTTTTCCCCGCGCGCCCGCATTCACGACGCCGGCGTGCAGGGAAATGAACTGACGACGGGCATCGACTTGTCGCGCTGGGATCGCACGTACTCCTCCGTCTATCCCGCATACCCGCAGTATTCCACCGTGGGCGAACACCTGATCCAGAACAGCAGTGCCGTCTATGTCCGGGACGACTGGACCCTCACGCCCACGGACCGGCTGATTGCGGGAGTACGCACGGAACGCATCCAGAAGGAAGTCGCATCCAACGACTCCTCCAACTTGAGCGCCTTCGAACTGCAGTATGTCCGCACCCTGTTTTCCGCCGTCGAATCCTACGTCAGGACAGGCCAGAGCTACCGCGTGGCCAACATCGACGAACTCCGGGGGGCTGCCGCCAACCTGCTGCCGCAGACCTCCATGGATTATGAAACGGGGATCACCTGGAATCGCCTGGCGCCCAGCAATGCCACCCTGCGGCTTTTCCGCAGCGACATCCAGAACGAGCTGATGTTCGACCCGGTGCAGTACATCAACGTGAACCTTCCACCCACGCAGCGCCAGGGTCTGGAATTGGAAGGACGCTATCAGGTCGTCCCGGATGTGGCCCTGCGCGGTTCGGGACAGTGGATCCGGGCCATTTTTGTGGACGGCCCCTACCAGGGCCACCGGATTCCCCTGGTGCCCCTTTTCAACATCCAGGCCGGTGCGGAGTGGAAGGCCATGGAGCGGCAGACCTGGGACCTGATGGCGCGTTTCGTGGGGCCCCAGGCGGTGGATTCCGATTTTTTTGGCGTGCAGCCCCCGATTCCGTATTACTGGACGGCGGACCTGCGGTATAACGCCACGCTGACGCAAAAATGGAGCCTGGTGGCTTCGGCAAACAATCTGTTGAACCGGCAGTATTACGACTATGCCAATACCTACGGTGCGATCTATCCGTCGCCGGGACGG
>JAKBBG010000079.1 GCA_021826025.1 Pseudomonadota bacterium
TCACGCGGACCGGCACGCCGCCCGTCTGGCTGAGGACGATGTTTTCGATGTCGCCGACCTTGTACCCTTTGGTCAGGTCCAGGGCGCCGCCGCTGTCGATCAGCCCGATGCCGCGGATGTTGACCGACTGCTGGCCGAAGCTGATGGTGCGCCCGCCCACGTTGATGTTGGCGTTGCCGATGGCGGCCAGCAGTTGCGGCACCGTGATCCCGTAAGCTTCCAGCCTGTGCGGATCCGCTTCCACTTCGAATTCCTTGGTGGTCCCCCCCCACGTGTTCACCTGCACGACGCCGGGCACGGTCAACAGCCGGCGCTGGATGATCCAGTCCTGGACGGTACGCAGGTTGGTGAGGCCGAAACCCGGCGGCCCGACTACCTGGTAGCGGTAGACTTCGCCCACCAGGCTTGAGGCCTGGATCTGGGGCGTCACGTTGTTGGGCAGGCTGACGTTCTGCTGCAGGTTCAGGGCGGCCTGGGTGTAGGCGAAGTAATAGTCGATGCCGTAGTTGAAGGTGACGCGCAGGAAGGACAGCCCGGTAAACGAGGTGGAACGGATGACTTCCACGCCCGGGGTGGCCGCGAGCCCGACTTCCATGGGAATCGTGTAATAGCGTTCCATTTCCTCGGCGGACAGGCCGGGAGCCTGGGCCGTGATTTCCAGGATGACCGGTGCCGGGTTGGGATAGGCTTCCACGTTGAGCCTGTAGTAGGCGAACAGGCCGGCGCCCCCGAATGCCGCCAGCAGGATCAGGATGATGGGGCGGCGGCTCAGCGAAAAGGCCAGGAGATTTTTCAGCATCGGTCAGTGCGTTCCGGTGTCGTACGCATGGCTCAGGAAAATGGCGCCTTCCGCGGCGACGCGTTCGCCAGCCTGGATGCCGCTCAGGATCTGGCAGACCCCGTCTTGCTGGAGACCGAGGGTGATCGTGCGGCGGTAAAAGCGGCGCCCGTCTCCCGTCACCCAGACGGTCATGGTGCCGTCGCCTTCGCGCACCACGCTGTCCGCCGGCACGGCCGGAGAATTTCCGGCGGTGCCGGTTTGAATGCGGAAATTGGCGAGCATGCCCGGGCGCAGCGCGTGTTGCGGGTCCCGGATTTCAGAACGGACGGCGACGCGATGGGTACTGGGATCCACCGCGGCGCCGATGTTGGTGATTTTTCCCTGGAACGTGCGGCCCGGGTAGGCCATGAGCGTGACCTGGACGGCCTGTCCCAGGCGCAGGGCCGGAACGTCGCTTTCCGCCACGTTGGCGATCATCCACATGGTGGAAATGTCGGCCACCGTAAACGGTGCGGGAGGCGTGCCAGGCTGGGCCAGCAGGCCGGGCGACGCGTTCCTCGTGACCACGCGGCCGCCGATCGGGCTGCGCACCGACAGGGAGGCGTCCACGCGCCGCTCCAGGACGATCTGGTTGATCTGGGCGTCCGTTTTTCCGAAAATGCGCACGGCATCGCGGGCCGCCTTGTAGGCGCCTTCCGCCCCCTGCTGGTCGGAAATGGCCTGCTGCAGGTCCTTTTCGGAAATCCCCTGCACGCCGAACAGCTGCTGGGCTCTCTGCAGGGCGCGCTGCGTCAGGTCCCTCAGCCCGGCGGCTGAAATGAGCGTTGATTCGGCTTGCAGCAGGTCGGGGCTGTCCACGCTGTACAGGACGGCCCCTTTGGAAACGTCCTGTCCCACGTCGGTGAAAATGGCATTGATTTTCCCGGGGTAGGAGGGAAAGACCGGCACCGTTTTGTCGTCGTTGAAGGCGATGCTGCCCACGGCTTCGCTCAGGGCGACGAAGGTGCGGGTATCCACCGGCTGCACCTTGACCTGTTGCGCCTGGGACTCCGTCAGATCCACGAACCCGCCCTGTGCGGCGCCGGCTGCGGCAACCTTGGGTCCGGCAGCCGTGTGCGCGTCCTGCTCGGCGAACAGCGGCGTGCTCAGATACAACGCGCCGGCACTCACGGCCGCGGCAACGCCCAGGGCGGCGAGCTGTCGTTTGAATGGTTTCATGGCGTTGCGTCTCCCTGCGATGAATGGGCCCGGCGGTCGTCCGGGCGGTGCCACCAGCCGCCGCCCAGCGCCTGGTACAGCGCGGCCGTGTCGCCCAGGCGGTTGGTTTCGACCTGGATGTAGGTGATGGCCGCTTGCTGGTAGGCCTGGTCTGCCGCGAGCAGGACGGGGTAGCTCACCAGCCCGGACTCGTACTGCCTGCGCGTGATGACGAGCACCCGCTTGGCGGCTTCCCTGGAGCGGTCGGCGGCCTGGTAGGCGTCTGCGTCGGACTGGATGGCGTGCAGCGTGTCGGCCACGTTCTGGAACGCGGTCAGGACAGTGCTTTTGTACAGTGCCGCCGCCTGCACCAGCGCTTCCCGCGCGCCCTGTTCGCGGGCGCTCAGGGTGCCGCCGTCGAAGACGGGCAGCGTGATGTCGCCGATCAGGTTGAAGAATCCGCCGCCCGTCTGGAACATCTGGCTGGGCACGGAAGCTTCGCCGCCCAGCAGGCCGGTGATGGAAAATTGCGGGAAGCGGTTGGCGAGAGCCACGCCGATCTGGGCGTTCGCCGCGTGCAGCTGCGATTCTGCCGCACGCACGTCGGGACGCTGTTCGACCAGTTGGGAAGGCACGCTCAAAGGCAGGTCTTGCGGCAGGTGAAGGGAAGACAGTTCGAAGGTTTCGGGCACCTCTTCGCTCGGCAGCTGTCCGGCCAGGACGCGGATCAGGTCGCGGGTCTGCGCGAGCTGCTGGCGCAGCGGCACCAGGGCCTGTTCGGCCTGGGCCAGGGCCAGCTCCTGGGACGACAGGTCGATGCCGGTGACATAGCCGTACTGGAACTGGTCGCGCGTGACCCGCAACAGTTTCCGGTTGTCGTCCACGATGCTTTCCATGGCGGCGATCTGGGCGCGCACCGACGCTTCCTGCAGGGCGGCTGCGACCACGTTGGATGCGAGGGTGATGTAAGCGGCTTCCAGCTGGAATTTCTGGGCTTCGGTCTGGGCTTCCAGCGATTCCACCTGGCGGCGGTTGCCGCCGAACACGTCCGGAGCGTAGTTCAGGGTGACCTGGGCCGTGTGGAAATTGTAGTAGACCGGGCCGTTATAGGGAGCTGGTCCGGAAGGGTTGGAATACGTCTGGATGACGGTGCCGTTGCCCTGGACTCCGGGCGAGTTGCCGCCCATGTTGCCGGCCAGCTTGTTTCGGGTGGGGATGTATTCCAGCCCCAATGAAGGGTAGAAAAACCCTTGCTGGGCGAGGCTGTTCTGCTGTGCCTGCCGCAGCGCCGCCTGGGCGGCTTCGATGGAAGGATTGGCTTTGAACGAGCGCTCGATCAGGGCATTGAGCTGCGGCGACTGGAACAGCGTCCACCAGTCGAACGGAATGTCCTGGCGAACGTTGAAATGGGGCGAGCCGGCGGCCTTTCGGGACGCGCGTTCGAGGTCGGCCGCCGACTGGCCCGGCGCATACCCTTCGGCCTGGGGCGCTGCCGGGCGCGTGAAATCCGGGCCGAGCGCGCAGCCGGCCAGCAGCAGGGTCCAGGCGATCGCGCCTGAAAGGCGCAGGGTCGTCACGGGGTTCACGGGGCATCCTTTATCGGTGCTAGGTTGCCTGCGGCCCCCGAGAGCGGGATAAAATCCGATCGGGGCCAGGCGCGGGCGAATTTTCCCCGTTTTTGCTGACAGGGAGCTGACAGACGGTGCGGATACTCGTGGTCGAAGATGACAGGACGCTCGGCAAAGCCATGTCGGCGTCCCTGGAGCTGGCCGGATTCGCGGTGGACTGGGTGTGCAGGGTCGCCGATGCCCGGCACCTGATGGGCGGAGAACATTTCGATGCGCTCGTGCTCGACTTGGGCTTGCCCGACGGGGACGGGTACGACCTGGTGCGAACCCTGCGGCACAAGGGGGAGGCCTTGCCCGTGCTGATCCTGACGGCGCGGGATGCCGTCGAAGACCGGGTGCAGGGCCTCGATCTCGGGGCCGACGATTACATCGTGAAGCCCGTGGCCATGGCGGAATTGCAGGCCCGCGTGCGGGCGCTCATCCGCCGCAGCGCGGGAACCGGCAGCGCGAGCTTCAGCATCGGAGCGCTCACCCTGGACACGGCGGGACGTCGCGCCTTCCTGGACGGGCGCCCGCTGGATCTTTCGGGGCGTGAATGGGGGGTGCTGGAATACCTTGCCACCCACGTCCATCGCATCGTGTCGAAGGAACAGCTGATTCAGGCGCTCACGAGCCTCGGGCAGGACCTGAGCGAAAACGCCATCGAAGCATACGTGCACCGCGTGCGGGGGAAAATCGAAGGTTCCGGAACCGTCATCCGGACGGTGCGCGGGCTGGGCTACATGCTGGAACAGGCGGATGAAGCGGCGCCTTAGCCTGTACCAGCTGCTGCTGCGCTGGCTGCTCGGGCCCCTGATCGTCATTTTGCTGGCCGGTTCCACGCTCGCCTACCTGTTTTCGCTGCGGGCCGCCATGAACGTCTACGATCTGGGCCTGCTGGACGACGCGCTGGACCTCTCCAAGCAGGTGGTGCTGCAGCAGGGGAAGCTGCTGCTCGTGCTGCCGCCCGCCGCCCAGCAGATGCTGCAGGAAAACAACGACGACCGGGTCACCTATGCGGCCTGGGACAGCCATGGCCAGGTGTTTTCCGGCGATCCCCGGCTGTTCCATCCGGAAGAGCTGCCTGCCGAAGGCAGCCACCAGTTTCGCGACCTTTGGCTCGGTGGCGAGGACAATCGCGCGATTTTCATGCGCAGCAGGTCGGGCGGCACCGTGTTCACCGTTGCCGTGGCCCAGACCCTGCATGGGCGGGACCGCCTGCGGGACGGCATATTCGCCGGCATTCTCCTGCCGGAAGCCCTGCTCGCACTGGTCTCGGTCGGGGTGATCCTGTTCGGCGTGCGTCTTGCGCTGGCCCCGGTGAAGTCGCTGCGAAACGAGATCGTCAGCCGTTCCTCTTCGGACCTGAGACCCATCGAGGAAGGGCGGGCTCCGGCGGAACTGTTTCCGGTCGTGCACGGCATCAACGAACTCCTGGCCAACCTGGCCGCCTCGTTCGCGAGCCACCGCCGCTTCATTGCCGATGCGGCCCATCAGCTGCGCACCCCCCTGGCGTCCCTCAGCAGCCAGATCGAGGTGGCGCTTGAAAAACCGCCCGAAGATGTGCGCGCACTGCTGCGCGAATTGCTCGCGACGACGCAGCGCACCACCCACCTGGCCAACCAGCTGCTGTCCCTGGCCCGGCTGGAGCATACGGAAAGCAGCATGATCGAAGTGGCGGCCGTGTCGCTGGAGCGGGTCTGCCGGGAAGCTTCCGCCGATTTCGTCACCCGCGCTGCGCGCAAAGGGGTGGAACTCGAATTCCGGCTGGAACCGTCCCGGGTCAGCGGCAGCCCGCTCATGCTGCGCGAACTGCTGGCCAACCTGCTCGACAACGCGGTTCGCTATACCCCTTCCGGCGGGCGGGTGTCGGTGGCTCTTGAAAGCGCGCCGGACCAGGTGCTGCTGAGGGTGGAAGACGACGGGCCGGGCGTGCCGGAAGCTGAATGGCCCAACCTGGGGATCCCCTTTCACCGCCTGGCGCCGGATCTTCCGGAAGGATGCGGCCTGGGACTCGCCATAGTCCGGGAAATCGCCAGGCTGCACGGCGCCCGGCTGTTTTTCGGCCGCAGCGCCGCCGGCCACGGCCTGCAGGTGAACGTGGCTTTCCCGCAGGCCGCGCGTTAGTCCTTACGCGTTTCCAGGGCGGCCAGTTTCGCTTCCAGTTCGGTAATCTTGGCCCGTGTCCGGGCCAGTACCTGCACCTGGGCGTCGAATTCTTCGCGCGTCACCAGATTGGCCCTGGCAAACAGGCCAGCCAGCATGGCGCGGGCGTTTTTCTCGAAATCCGCCAGGGGGGTGCGCGCCAGCATGTCGCTCAGGCGATGGGCGACGTCGTCGATAAATGCCTGGTTCATGTCCGTTTCCTGTGAACAATTATTTCAATCCTGCACTAACATCTGCCGAAAGCGCCCCGGATTGCACCATTTCAGTGCAAACCAGAAGTGGCTCTGGCGTTTTCACGCTGTTTCGGGCCATTTTCTGGCCCCAATGCCCCGCTTTTCAATGTTGGCACAACTCCTGCTTGTAATCCGGCGTGTGCAACTTGGATCGAAAGGTCCTCCGTGTCGGAACATTGTAAACAACCAAGCAAGGGAGAACAGCAAATGAAGCAAATCCATCGCAGTGCCCTCAGTGCTGCCGTAGTCCTGGCCCTGGCCGCATCGGCCGGGGCGCGGGCCGAAGACGCGCCGGCAGCGCCGGATGCCGGGGCCGCCCC
>JAKBBG010000080.1 GCA_021826025.1 Pseudomonadota bacterium
AACTGTTCGGCAATGCCGCCAGCGTCCTGGTGGGCGATTTCGTCTATTCGCGGGCCTTCCAGATGATGGTGTCCGTGAACGACATGCGGGTCATGCGCGTGCTGGCCGACGCCACCAACGTCATCGCTGAAGGCGAAGTCCTGCAACTGCTCAACTGCCACGATCCCGACGTGGACGAAGCCCGCTACCTGCAAGTCATCCGTTACAAGACTGCCAAGCTTTTCGAGGCGGCCGCCCGCCTCGGGGCCATCCTGTCCGGTGCCCCGGACGGCGTGGAGGAAGGGATCGCCGCTTATGGTGCGCATTTGGGCACGGCGTTCCAGATCATCGACGACGTGCTGGACTATTCCGGCGACCTGGGGGAAATGGGTAAAAACCTGGGCGACGACCTGGCGGAAGGGAAAGCCACTTTGCCGCTCATTTACGTCATGCGCGAAGGGAGGCCGGACGATGCGGCCCTCGTGCGCCAGGCCATCGTGAACGGCGGAGGGGATGCGCTGCCTGGCGTGGCGGCCGTGATCCGCACGAGCGGTGCGCTCGATTATGCCCGCGGCTGTGCCCGGCGGGAGTCGGAAGCAGCCTGCGCTGCGCTGGCCGGCATCCTGCCTCCTTCGGCCTACCGCGAAGCCCTGGAAGCCCTGGCTGCCCTGGCCGTGGACCGTTCCAACTGAGCGCGGGTCGGTGCCGCGCCCCGTCGCCCTGTTTCGGCATTACCCCAGCGAAGGGCCGGCCTTCCTGGGCGAGTTCCTGACGGAGCGGGGATGCCCTTGGCAGCTGCTGGCGCTCGACGAGGGCGTGCCCGTGCCGGCAAGCGCTGAAGGGTATGCCGGCCTGGCGTTCATGGGCGGACCCATGAGCGTCAACGACGACCTTCCCTGGATTCCTCCGGTGCTGCAACTGATTCGGGACGCCGTGGCACGCGGGGTCCCCGTGCTCGGCCACTGCCTGGGTTCCCAGCTGATGAGCAGGGCGCTGGGCGGCATCGTGACGCGCAATCCCCTCAAGGAAATCGGCTGGGGAGCCGTGCGCGTGGCAGACAGCGCAGCGGCCCGGCACTGGTTCGGCCCGGCGGAACGTTTCGATGTGTTCCACTGGCATGGGGAAACCTGGAGCCTGCCGGCGGGTGCCGAACTGCTCGCCGGCAGCGAGGCCTGTCCGCACCAGGCGTTTGCCCTGGGGCCCCACCTCGGAATGCAGTTCCACGTGGAAATGACGGAAGCCTATGTCCGCAGCTGGTGCGAGGGGGGGCGGCGCGAAATCGAATCAAGCCGCAGTCCGGCGGTCCAGCCGGTCGCGGAGATCCTGGAGCAAATGCCGCAAAAGCTGCCACCCATGACGCGCATGGCGCGCCACGTGTATGGCGTCTGGATGCAGGGGTTGTCGCGCTAGCGGCGCTGTTCTGCCAGAAAAGGGCGGACCGCCGCCAGGAACTGGTCCGGCGCCTGCAACTGCGGCACGTGGGCACACCCCGGCAGGACCAGAAGCCGGGCCTGCGGCAACCCGGCCGCCAATTCCCGGGCCATGGCCGGCGGCGTGGCTTCGTCTTCCTCCCCCACCAGGACCAGTGCCGGCAGGCGAACCGAAGGCAGGCGGTCGCGCAGGTCCAGGCCGGCAAGCGCGTCGCAAGCCTGATGGAACGTGGCGGGATCGAGCGCCAGGAAACGCTGCCGGCGCTCTGCCACCAGGTGCGGATTGGCGGCCTGGTAGTCGGCTGAAAAGAGGCGCCGCATGGCTGTGTCGGCAACGCTCTCCAGGCCTTTCTGCGCAACGGCTGCCGACATGGCCCGGAATGCGGCGCGGCCGCTTTCCGGGAAGCAGGCCCCGCAGTCCGTCAGGATGAGGCGGCCAGCCAGCCCGGGGTGGCGGATGGCGGTGAGCAGGCTCACGAAGCCGCCATAGCCGTTGCCCAACAGGGTCGGGGCGACGCCCCATCCCATGTGCCCGAGCCCTTCGGCCACACGGTCGGCCACGGCCTCGAGCCCGCCCGGAGCCGGCGTGGAGGCGCCGAATCCCGGCAGGGCCAGGACGGCCACTTCATGGGTTTCTGCCAGCGCGCCCGCCACCCGGTCGAAACTGCTCTCGTCCGCAAGCAGCGAGTGGCACAGGACGAGGGGAGGGCCTTCGCCGGCACGCCGGAGCGACATCCGGTGCGCGCCGAATGAGAGGGTTTCCGTCCGGAAGTCGGGGGAGCGCGCCGTCGTGGACATTGCGAGTTCAGTTGAGCCGCGGCTGGCTCGCCGTGTCCCGGTACCAGTCGAACGGCGTTTCGTCCATGCGCACCATGACGCTTTTGGTTTCGAAATGCTGGTCGAAGGATTCGGTGCCGCACTCCCGGCCGATGCCGGAGTCCTTGACGCCGCCCCAGGGCGAGGCGGGATCGAGGCGGTGATGGTCGTTGATCCAGACGATGCCGCAATGAAGTCGGGAAGCCACCCGGTGGGCCCGGGTGAGGTTGGCGGTCCGAATCGCTCCCGCGAGGCCGAACTGGGAATGGTTTGCCAGGGCGAGTCCTTCCTCCTCCGTGGAAAAGCGCGACACGGACACGAAAGGGCCGAACACTTCTTCCTGGAAAATGCGCATGTCGGCGGTCACGTCGGCGAACACCGTGGGCTCCACGTAAAACCCGTTTTTCAGGGCGGGATCGGCGGGAACGCGTCCGCCGGCAACCAGTCGCGCCCGGTCTTCCTCCAACCCGATCCGGATGTAGTTCAGCACCCGCTGCTGCTGGCGCAGGGAGACCAGCGGGCCCAGCTGGACCGCGGGGTCGCCGGGATCTCCAATGCGCAGGGTCTTTGCTTTGGCCGCCAGCTTTTCCACGAACTGGTCGTAGACTTTTTCCTGCACGATCTGTCGGCTGCCGCAGATGCAGGTTTGCCCGGCCCCGATGAAGGCGCCGAAAGCCGCGTAGTTGACGGCCTGGTCCACGTCGTAGTCGTCGAATACGAGGACCGGGGTCTTTCCCCCCAGCTCCAGGGTCTGGTGCGCGAAATTGCTCCCGGCGAGCGCCCCGGTGATGCGGCCTGCTTCAGTGCCGCCGGTCAGGACCCATTTCGCAAGGCCGGGGTGGGTCGCAAGCGCGCGTCCGGTGGTGGGGCCGAGGCCCGTGACCACGTTGAACACCCCGGGCGGCAGGCCGGCTTCCACAAAGAGCGCCGCGAGACGCAACGTCGTCAAGGGCGTGTACTCGGAAGGCTTGACCACGGTGGTGCAGCCTGACGCCAGCGTGGGCGCCAGACTTTTCATCAGGATCATGAGCGGGTGGTTGAACGGGGTGGAATTGCCCACCACGCCCACCGGCGTGCGGATCGTGTAGTTGAAATAGTTACCGTCCACCGGAATGACCGCATCGCGCCGGGCGATGGCAAGCCCCGCGTTGTAGCGGAGGAAATCGGGGAGGCGGGAAATCTGGGCACGGGTTTCGTTGAGCGGGCGACCGTTGTTCTGCGTTTCCAGCTGGTAGAACTCTTCCAGGTGCGATTCGAACGCGTCGGCCAGCCTGTTGATCAGTTTGGCGCGGCTGCGGTTGGACAGGTCGGCCCACTCGCGGCCTTCGAACGCGGCGCGGGCGCTCAGCACGGCCCGGTCCACGTCCGCGTCGCTCGCGTGGCTGATGTGGGCGAGGACTTTGCCGTTCGCCGGGTTGATGATTTCCAGCGTGTCGCTGCGGCTGGCCGCCACTTCGCGGCCGTCGATGAACAGCCCGCGCAGGGGGGCGTGTGATCGCGCGGCCTGGGGTGATGACGATACGTCGGACATGGAAAATCCTCCTCGATGGCGGTGTTTAGCGGGTGACTGCGAGGCGGGATAGCGCCGTGCCGACGCGCGTTGCCGCCGATTCGATGTGCTGCTCGGCAAGGCGGACCGCGCGACGGGCATTGCGTTCCTGCAAGGCGTCGATGATGTGGCAATGCTCTTCCACGAGCTGGGCGGGGTCGCCGTGCTTCATGGCTGTGAGGCTGACCAGAACCGCCCGTTCCATCTGTCCCACCAGCGTGCCGATTTCGCCGGCCAGGCGCCCGTTCCCGGAAAGGGTGGCGAGACGCTGGTGGAACGCCCGGTTGTAGCCGGCGAAGCCGCCTTCCCAGCGGGCCGCTTCGAATTGCCGGAATTCGTCGAGCGCTTCGAGCTCGCGGGCCCCGGCATGGCGCACGAGGCGCTCCATGCAGGCGGCTTCAAGCACTTTGCGCAAATCGAACATGTCCTGGACGTCGGAGAGGGAAACGGGGGTGACGCGATAGCCCTGCCGGGGTGAACTGATGACCAGCCCTTCGCGTTCCAGGTGCATCAAGGCATCGCGTACCGGAGATTTGCTGACCCCGAAACGGGCCGCCAATTCCGCTTCCCGTATGTCGCTGCCGGGGGGAATGCGGCAACGCAGGATGTCGGCGCGCAGTTCGGCATGGACCGACTCACGCAGCAGCTTTTTTTCCGGGGTTGCAGGGTGCGGCATCGCGGTCATAAGGCAGGGCCAAAAATGGGCTGATTAGGATTTTATGATATATCAGAAAACAAGACAATAAATATTTAACTAATTGAATTTAATAAAAATATAAAAAATATACCGCTCATATCTTGGCCATAATGAAATTTCGTGATATATCATGAAGCAGGCTGTCTCCCGCATGGCGCCGATTCGACGGAAAGGTGCCATGCCATAAAAAACGCCACCCGAGGAGAACCACATGACACCAAGCGTCAATTCGGGCGCCCGGCTCGATCGACTGCCCATTTCATCGTTCCATCGGCGGGTCCGCATGCTCATCGGGATCGGCATGTTTTTCGACGGGTTCGACATCTACATCGCGGCGACCGTGCTGGGGGCGACGCTGCACAGCGGCTTTTCCACCCTGTCCCAAAATGCCCTGTTCGTGTCGGCGACCTTTGTGGGCATGATGCTGGGATCCTTCCTGACGGGTTTTCTGGGAGACCATTACGGACGGCGCTTCACTTACCAGTTCAACCTGCTCCTGTTCGGCGGGGCTTCGCTGCTGGCCGCTTTCGCGCCGAACATGACCGTGCTGATCCTGCTGCGCCTGGTGATGGGCATCGGGCTCGGCGCAGAAAACGTGGTGGGCTATTCGACCCTGACGGAATTCGTACCGGCGCGCGTGCGCGGCCGCTGGCTGGGCGTCATGGCGGTGTTCGTGGTGTCCGGGCTGCCGGTGGCTGCCCTGACCGGGACCTATGTCATTCCGGCGTTTTCCTGGCGGGCCATGTTCATTTTGGGAGGGATCGGCGGGGGGATCGTCTGGTATTTGCGCAAATCGCTCCCCGAATCGCCGCGCTGGCTTGAATCGGTGGGGCGGCTTGAAGAGGCGGAAGCGCTCATGCGGAAAATCGAGACCGAAGTCGCGGGCGGCGCCACGCTCCCGGAGCCTGCGGCGCAAACGGAACCCCGCGCCAGCTACGCACTGTCCAGCCTGTGGGGGCCGACGCTCCTGCCGCGCATGATCGTGGGCAGCGTGGCGCTTATCGTCATCAACACGCTCCTGTATGGGTTCGTGACCTGGCTCCCCACGTTTTTCGTCAAGCAGGGACTGACCATCGCCACGTCGTTCCAGTACTCGATGCTGATGTCCATCGGCGCGCCGATCGGGTCGGCCATCGGCGCGTTCACTTCCGATGCGTGGGGGCGCAAGCCCACCATTGCCGTGTCGTCGCTGCTCGCCATCGTATTCGGGTTCCTCTATCCCTTCGTGAGCGATCCCATCCTGCTGCCGGCCGTGGGCTTTGCCCTGACCGTGCCCATCTATGTCCTGGTGGCACTGCTTTTCGGCATCTACATCCCGGAGCTGTTCCCCACGGAAGTGCGCCTGCGGGCTTCCGGCATTTGCAACACGTTCGGACGCGGGGCCACCATCGGCACGCCGTTTCTGGTGGTCTGGCTGTTTTCCAACTACGGCATCCGCGGCGTCCTGAGCCTCATGATCGGCCTGCTGCTTACGCTCATCGTGGTGGTGCTCAAGTTCGGAGTGGAGTCTGGAAAAAGAAGCCTGGAGCAGATGGCTTATGCCAGGGAATCGGCGTGAGGGGCGCCGGACTCTGGCGTGCCTGCCGGCAGTGGGTTAGAATGCTGCGTTTCGGGGTGTAGCTCAGCCTGGTAGAGTACTGCGTTCGGGACGCAGGAGTCGGAGGTTCGAATCCTCTCACCCCGACCAA
>JAKBBG010000081.1 GCA_021826025.1 Pseudomonadota bacterium
GTGGAAGCGCTGGACCTGTCCGAGCGTGGCGCCTGGACGCTGCGGCTCGACAACGGGCTCACGATTGCGCTTGGGCGGGAGAAAATCCATGAGCGGCTCCAGCGTTTCGTCGGGGTTTATGCGCTGGTGTTTCAGAACGCTTCCCCAGAGGGTGCGACGGTGGACTTGCGTTACCCGGACGGATTCGCCCTGCGTTCCACGGATTTTAGAGGGTAGCCCACGATGGCGAAGAACCGCGAAAACCGCAGCCTGATCGTGGCCCTCGACATAGGCACCTCGAAAATCGTGGTGATCGTGGCCGAAGCGCTGCCGGACGGGCAGGGGTTCGAAGTCATCGGACTGGGGCAGCATCCGTCGCGCGGATTGCGGCGCGGCGTCGTCGTCAACATCGAGTCCACCGTCAGCTCCATCCAGCGGGCACTCGAAGAGGCGGAACTGATGGCCAACGTCAAGATCCGCGAAGTGATCACGGGCATTGCGGGGAGCCATGTCAAAAGCTTCAACTCTCATGGCATGGTGGCCATCAAGGACAAGGAAGTGGCCCCGTCGGACGTGGAGCGGGTTCTGGAAACCGCCCGAGCCGTCAGCATTCCCACAGACCAGCAGATCCTGCACATCCTGACCCAGGAATTCATCATCGACGGGCAGGAGGATGTGCGTGAGCCGGTGGGGATGAGCGGAGTGCGACTGGAGGTCAAGGTTCACATCGTGACCGGAGCCGTATCGGCGGCCCAGAACATCATGAAATGTGTCCGTCGCTGCGGCCTCGAAGTGAGGGATCTGATCCTGCAGCCGTTGGCGTCAGCCACTGCCGTGCTGACCGACGATGAAAAGGACCTGGGAGTCTGCCTGGTGGACATCGGCGGAGGGACCACCGACCTGGCGGTTTTCGTCCAGGGGGCCATCCGCCATACGGCGGTCATTCCCATCGCGGGGGACCAGATCACCAACGACATTGCCATGGCGTTGCGTACCCCGACAGCGGCTGCGGAAGAGATCAAGATCGCCCACGGCTGTGCCTTGCGCCAGCTGGCGGACGCGAACCAGATGGTGGAGGTTCCCGGCGTGGGCGATCGGGGTTCCCGTCAACTGTCCCGCCATACCCTCGCCGAAGTCATCGAGCCGCGGGTGGAAGAGCTGTTTTCGCTGGTCCAGGCCGAACTGCGCCGCAGCGGATTCGAAGAGCTGCTCTCTTCCGGAATCGTGCTCACGGGGGGGACCAGCGCCATGGGCGGCATGCTGGAGTTGGGGGAAGAAATATTTCATATGCCGGTGCGGCTGGGGTTGCCCAATTACCGCGGCGGCCTGTCGGAAGTCGTACGAAATCCGCGTTTCGCAACAGGGATGGGGTTGTTGATTTCAGGCTTTGAGCAGCATCAGAAAGCGCAGGTGTCGCGTGCCAGCATCGGGTCGCTCGCGCAGTTGGTGGATCGTATGAAAAACTGGTTCAAGAGCGCATTTTAATTCGGTACTATTCGTCCTGTCGGGAAGGAGAAAAACAACATGCCAAAATTCGAAATTCAGGAAAGCGAAGCTCTCGATGCCGTCATCAAGGTGGTCGGCGTCGGGGGATGTGGCGGCAACGCCGTGGAGCACATGGTGACTGCCGGCGTATCCGGCGTGGAGTTCATCGCCATGAATACCGACAGCCAGGCTCTCAAGCGCAGCAAGGCCAGCAAATTATTGCAGCTCGGGGCAGCCATGACGAAAGGCCTGGGCGCAGGAGCCAACCCGGAAATCGGCCGACAGGCAGCCTTGGCTGACCGGGAACGGATAGCCGAAATGGTGGCAGGCGCCGACATGCTGTTCATAACGGCAGGCATGGGCGGCGGGACAGGAACAGGGGCGGCGCCGGTGGTGGCGCAAATTGCCCGGGAGCAGGGGATCCTGACCGTGGCGGTGGTCACCAAACCTTTCAGCTTTGAAGGGCGGCGCATGAAAACCGCCCAGGAAGGAATCGAGCAGCTGGCGGACTATGTGGACTCCCTCATCATCATTCCCAATGAAAAGCTTCTGAGCGTGCTGGGTGACGACGTGGGCATGCTGGAGGCCTACCAGGCCGCCAACGACGTGCTGCAGGGGGCCGTTGCCGGTATCGCCGAAGTCATCAACTGCCCGGGGCTGGTCAACGTGGATTTTGCCGACGTTCGTACCGTCATGTCGGAAATGGGGGTGGCCATGATGGGGTCGGCTGCGGCCGCAGGCATCGATCGTGCCCATGTTGCCGCACAACAGGCCATTGCGAGCCCCCTGCTGGAAGACGTCAATCTCAACGGTGCCCGGGGGGTCCTGGTCAATATCACGGCCAGCCAGAACATGAAGCTCAAGGAAGTCCACGACGTCATGAACACCATCCGATCCTTTACCGCAGAAGACGCCACCGTGATTTTCGGCAGCGTGGTCGACGAAACCATGGGCGACTCCCTGCGGGTGACGATCGTGGCTACGGGTCTCGGCGGCACTTCCGCCCGGCGTGCGCAGCCCCAGCCGCTCAAAGTGGTTCGCACCGGTACTGACAATGCGCCCACGGAAGTGGACTATGAAACGCTGGACCAGCCGGCGGTGATACGGCGCGGGCGCAATACCATGGTCGAAGCCATGCGCGATAACGGTATGGAACTTCTTGATATTCCGGCATTTTTACGAAAGCAGGCGGACTGAGCGGCCGTCTTTGGCCGCCGCTTGGCGTATAATGGCCTCATGTTGAAACAAAGAACGCTTAAATCAGCCGTACAAACGACCGGCGTGGGTCTGCACACCGGCGTCAAGGTCGTCCTGAACATCCGGCCGGCCCCAGTGGACAGCGGCATTGTCTTCGTGCGGACCGACTTGCCCGGCGCTCCTGCCATTCCGGCGCTGGCAGGCAACGTGACCGACACCCGGCTGTCTACCCTGATCGAAGCCCAGGGGGCCAAGATAAGCACCATCGAACACCTCATGTCCGCTTTTTCCGGACTGGGTGTGGACAATGCTTTCGTGGACGTCTCGGGTCCCGAAGTACCCATCCTCGACGGAAGTTCCGCTCCATTCGTGTTCCTGATGCAATCCGTAGGGCTCGTGGAACAGCTGGCTCCCAAGCGCTACATCCGGGTCGTGAAGCCGGTGGAAGTGGCCCAGGGGGACAAGGTGGCGCGCTTTGAACCCTATAACGGGTTCCGCATCACTTATGAGGGCCAGTTCAACCATCCCGCATTTGAGAAAGTCGGATCTTCCGTGACTGTGGATTTTGCCGACACGTCCTATGTACGCGAAGTGGCCCGTGCCCGCACGTTCGGCTTCACCCAGGACGTCGAAATGCTCAGGTCGCAAGGCCTGGCGCTGGGTGGAAGCCTTGAAAACGCCATCGTGATGGACGAATTCAGGGTGCTCAATACAGATGGACTGCGTTACGCAGACGAATTTCTTCGCCACAAGATTCTGGATGCGGTGGGAGACCTCTACCTGCTCGGACACCCCCTGATCGGCTCCTTCCTCGGACATAAGTCCGGGCATGCGCTCAATAATGTGGCAGCCAGGGCACTGCTGGCCGATGCCTCTGCCTGGGTATGGGTGACCTTCGGACCGGGGGACCCTCTGCCTTCCGCCTTCATCGAACCCCTTCCCCAGGCTCAGACTGCTTTCTGACCCCGCACGGCGTTAAGCGGACCGCCCTCGTACCTGAAGCAAGCGCTGCAGGGCCGCCTTCAGCGGCGAAGGGGGCAGCCTTCCGGCCAGTGTTTCGAACTGCGCAAGCGCCTCCGGCGGGATGGCGGTGGCGGGACGGCGCGGATGGCTGGAGGCTGGGAGAGGCGCCACATGGAATTGGAAAGAGGCAAGGCCGGGCGCCCGTTCCTGCAGATGGCGGATCAGGCTGGGAGCCTGCAGCCGCAGCCGGGCGGCCACGGCCTGGCTGCTCACCTGAAGGTGCAGGCGGGTGTCCTCGAGCATTGTGACCCGCACATGGGCATGAAGCGGTGCGGGAAGTGCCTGCAGGAGCGCGTCCTGCACGGGCGCCAAGCGTTCCAGCCGGGCTTTCAGGGTTTCGAAAGCCGGGTTTCCCTTGAGGATTTCCGCTAAACGCTGCGCGTCCATAGCCCATATTTTACAGGACCGGGGCGGCTGCGCCGCACTCTGGTAAAATTACTGTTTTTGCCCGCAGCCCCAACTTTTGCCATGATCACGGATGTCCTCAAAAAGCTGTTCGGGAGCCGCAATGAGCGGTTGCTCAAGCAGTACCGCAAAGTCGTCGCCCAGATCAACAGCCTGGAACCATCGCTCGCCTCGTTGAACGATGCCGCATTGCAGGCCAAGACGACGGAATTCCGAAACCGGCTGGAACAAGGGGAAGGCCTCGACAGCCTCCTGCCCGAAGCGTTCGCCGTGATGCGGGAAGCGAGCCGGCGCGTTTTGGGCATGCGCCACTTCGACGTCCAGCTGATCGGCGGAATGGCCCTGCACGACGGGAGGATTTCGGAGATGCGCACCGGGGAAGGGAAAACCCTGGTCGCCACGTTGCCCTCCTACCTTAATGCCCTGACGGGAAAAGGGGTCCACGTGGTGACCGTGAACGATTACCTGGCCCGTCGCGATGCGGAATGGATGGGGCGGGTTCACCGATTCCTGGGGTTGTCCGTGGGCGTCAACCTTTCCCAGATGGCGCATGAAGACAAGGCAGCTGCCTATGCGGCAGACATCACTTACGGGACCAACAACGAATTCGGGTTCGATTATCTGCGTGACAACATGGTGACGCGGGTCGACGAGCGCGTGCAACGGAGCCTCAATTACGCCATCGTGGACGAAGTGGATTCCATCCTGATCGACGAGGCGCGCACACCGCTCATCATATCCGGCCAGGCCGAAGACAGCACGGAACTGTACCGCCAGATCAATACGCTGATTCCGCGCCTGCATCCCCAGGCCTCGGAGGAAGGGGAAGGCGACTATCATGTGGACCTCAAGGCGCACCAGGTCATCCTGTCCGAAGCGGGACATGAGCACGCCGAAGCGTTGCTGACGGAGGCCGGACTCCTGACTCAGGGGGCAAGCCTTTACGAACCGGCCAACATTCTCCTGATGCACCATGTGTACGCGGCCCTGCGAGCCCATGCCCTGTACCACCGCGACCAGCATTACGTGGTGCAGAGCGGGGAAATCGTGATCGTGGACGAATTCACCGGGCGCATGATGCCGGGCCGTCGGTGGTCCGAAGGCATACACCAGGCGGTGGAAGCCAAGGAAGGCGTGCACATTCAGAACGAATCGCAGACGTTGGCATCCATCACCTTCCAGAACTATTTCCGGCTTTATGCCAAGTTGTCGGGGATGACCGGCACGGCCGATACGGAAGCGTTCGAATTCCAGCATATTTACGGCCTCGAAACCGTCATCATCCCGACGCACCGGCCCATGGTGCGCGAGGACCGGATGGACCAGGTTTTCCGCAGCGCGCGCGAAAAATTCAACGCGGTGCTTCAGGACGTGCGCGACTGCCACCAGCGCGGCCAGCCAGTGCTGGTCGGAACGGCTTCCATCGAGGCATCGGAACTGCTCTCTGCCATGTTTCAGCGCGAGAAGCTGCCTCACCAGGTGCTTAATGCCAAGCAACACGCACGCGAAGCGGAAATCGTCGCCCAGGCCGGGCGCCCCGGCGTGATCACGATCGCCACGAACATGGCTGGCCGCGGCACGGACATCGTGCTGGGCGGCAACCCTGATGCCGAGATTCGCGCTCTGGAGGAGAACGGAGACCTTTCGGAAGCGGAACGAACGCAGCGTATCCAGGAAGTCAGGGAACGCTGGCAGCAATTGCACGAGCAGGTTCTGGCGGCCGGCGGTCTGCACATCATCGGTTCCGAACGGCATGAATCCCGTCGCATCGACAACCAGCTGCGGGGACGTTCCGGGCGGCAGGGCGATCCGGGGTCCAGCCGCTTCTACCTGTCCCTGGAAGACCCGCTACTGAAAATTTTTGCGTCCGACCGCGTGGCAGCGATCATGGATCGCCTCAAAATGCCCGAAGGCGAAGCCATCGAACATCCCTGGGTGACGCGCGCCATCGAAAACGCGCAACGCAAGGTGGAGGCGCGCAACTTCGACATCCGCAAGCAGTTGCTGGAATATGACGATGTGGCGAACGACCAGCGCAAGG
>JAKBBG010000082.1 GCA_021826025.1 Pseudomonadota bacterium
GAACTCGGCCATGCGCCGTTTGCTGATAAGCCCAACGTTGTGAAGCCCACGCGCAGTCTCATGCATCTCTTCCAGGATGCGGCTCTTACGTTTGATCGTTGCCATTGCAAACCTCCACAATTTCACCCGCCTCAAGGGCAGTAGCCAGTTGGCGAACATCGAACCCAAGGAGTTCTTTTGCCAGCTCTTGAAATATCTTCAACTCATCCTGGTCGATGTTTGCCCGTTCGTTTTTGCTGAAGCCGTAGAGAAAAAACCAGCGATCCGCCATTTTTGTGGCTACGATCGTTCTCGCCCCACCACGCTTACCCTGCCCCGGCAGGGCAATCCGCTTCTTCACCAAATGACCGCCCAATTCGGTATCAACGAGCCCTCGGGCCATCTCAGATACCGCGTTGCTCAGGGCTTCATCCGACAGACCGGCTTTCCGCATCCAGCGTGTAAATGTTCTGGTTCGGAATACCTTTCTCATTGGCAAACTATATCACTTAGTGCAATAGATTTCCAGACCGTGATATCAACCATCCCGGCCGATTAGACGCCCCCCTCGCTACAGCACCGTTTTCAGCCCCGTGGCCAGCAGCACCACACCCAGCAGCAGCTGGATCGGGCGCCCGTTCAACCGGCCGGCCAGCAGGCTGCCCATCACCACGGCCGGGAGGGAACCCGCGAGCAGGCTCACGAGCATGCGGCCGTCCGTCATGCCGGCCAGGAGATAGCCCAGCCCCGCGATCACCGCGAGCGGGATGGCGTGGACGATGTCCGTGGCCACCAGCTTGTGGGGTGTCATGCGCAACGGATACAGGTAGAGCAGCATCACCGTGCCCAGGGTGCCTGCGCCCACCGAGGTGAGCGCCACGCACAGGCCCAGCAGGGCACCGGCCAGCACGGTGAAGGTGGGCTGCATGGCCTTGAATTCCTGCGGATGCCCCAGGCGCCGTCCGCGCGCCACGGAAGCAAGCCAGGGAGCCAGCAGCAACCCCACGGCCGTCACCATCACCACCAGCCCCACGGCCTGGGCGAGCCAGTCCGCATGCAGGTTCCTGTCAGAGCGCGCCACCAGCAGCACGGTCAGCCCCGCCACGGGCAGGCTGCCCGTCCACAGGCGCTTCACCACCTGCCAGTCCACCCGGCCGTGGCGCTGGTGGATGCGCGCGGCCACCACCTTGGTGATGGCGGCAAACCACAGGTCGGTGGCGATGGCCGTGGTGGGGGCGATGCCGAAGAACAGCAGCAGGACGGGCGTCATGAGCGCACCGCCGCCCACCCCGGTGAGCCCCACCATGAAGCCGGTCAGGGCCCCGGCCGCCACGTAGCCCGGGTCGATCAGCACGGCGCCCAGGCGCTCACGTAGTGGGGCGCCACGGCGACGAAGGACGGGTTGACCAGGTCCGGCTTGCCGTAGCGCAGGGGCTGCCCGTCGAGCGTCGTCACCCGCCCGCCGGCCGCCTCCAGCACGGCCTGGGCCGCTGCCGTGTCCCATTCGTGCGTGGGGGACAGGCGCGGGTACAGTTCCGCCTGTCCTTCGGCGAGCCGGCAGAACTTGAGGGAGCTGCCGGCCTGCACCAGGTCATGGGGGCCCAGTGCAGCGATGAAACGCGCGGTCTCCTCGTTCAAATGGCTTTTGCTGGCCACCACGCGCACGGGCCCGCCCGTTGCCGCCGGCGTCACCGGCAGGGCCACCGTCCCCTGGCCGCGGTCCACAAAGGCGCCCTGCCCCCGCCCGCCCCAGTAGGTGGCGCCCAGGGCGGGCGCGACCACCACGCCCCACAGGGTTTCGCCTTCCGACACCAGCGCGATGTTGACGGTGAACTCGCCGTTGCGGGCGAGAAATTCCTTCGTGCCGTCCAGGGGGTCCACCAGCCAGAACCGGCCCTGCGCCGTGCGGAAGGCAAGGCTTGCGGGATCCTCTTCGGACACCACGGGAATTTCGGGTGTGAGCGCCTGCAAACCCCGGGCAATGCACTGGTGCGCAGCCAGGTCCGCCTGCGTGAGGGGCGACTGGTCTGCCTTGGTCGCGAGCAACGCGGCGTGCGGGGCCTGGTACACGGCGAGCACCGCCTGCCCGGCCTCCTTTGCGAGCGCAACCACGGCATCCAGTGTCCCGGGGGAAAGCCCGTTTGTCGCAGTTTGCATATTGTTTGATTTTCCTTTGCATTCAGTGCCGGTTTATGGCATAAATGTGCCATACAAACCTTCAAAATGCAATTTACGCCATAGCCATGGACACCGACTCTCTGCTGGGCCTCGACGCCCCTGACGCCTGGGACACGGAACGCGCCTTCCGGCACCTGAAGGCGCTCGGGCTGGCCGCCACCAAGCGCACGGCGGAGCGCCGCCTGAACGAGCTCGGCCTGCTGCCTCCGGAACTGCAGGCCGAGGCCCTGGCGGACGAGCAAGGGCGGGCACCCACCGCCGCCGTGCTGGACTGGGCCCTCGCCCGGGCCCGCAGCAAGCGCCGTCTCGTCCTGTTCGCGCAGCTCAAGGACCTGCCCGATGGCCGCCCCTGCCTGCACGCCAACGATGCCCGCGGCGGCCGGTACTGGGTGCCCCTGGACGGCCCGGCATCGCCGCAACGACTGGGCGCTGCCCTGGGCAAACTGCAGGCCCTGGCGGGCAAGCCGCTCGTGCTGTTTCCCCACGGGGCACTCACCCGCTGGGCGCGAACCCTCCCCCCCGTGGCCCAGGCGGAATGGGAACTGCTGGGCTACCCGCCCGTGCTCGAACCGTTGCCCGAAGGCACGGGAGCGGGCACGCCCCTCACGCCCCACCTGCGCCGGCTGGAAGCGGAAAGCCTGTTCATCCTGCGCGAAGCGGTGGCCGAGGCGGAAAACCCGGCCATGCTCTATTCCATCGGCAAGGACAGTTCGGTGATGCTGCACCTCGCGCGCAAGGCCTTCTATCCGGCGCCGCCGCCCTTTCCGCTGCTGCACGTGGACACGCGCTGGAAGTTCCAGGAAATGATCCTGTTCCGCGATTTCATGGCGCGCCACCTGGGACTCGACCTGCTGGTGCACGTGAACCCGGACGCCGTGGCACGCAACATCAACCCCTTCGACCATGGCTCGGCGCTGCACACGGACATCACCAAGACGGAAGGCCTGAAACTGGCGCTCGATCATTACCGCTTCGACGTGGTGTTCGGCGGGGCGCGCCGCGACGAGGAGAAATCCCGCGCCAAGGAACGCGTGTTTTCCTTCAGGAGCCCCACCCACCGCTGGGATCCCAAAGCCCAGCGTCCCGAACTGTGGGCCCTCTACAACACGAAGAAAAGCCCGGGCGAGAGCATCCGCGTGTTCCCCCTGTCCAACTGGACGGAACTGGACGTGTGGCAGTACATCCACCAGGAGGGCATTCCCGTGGTGCCGCTCTACTTCGCCAAAAAGCGGCCCGTGGTGGAACGCGACGGCCTGCTCTTGATGGTGGACGACGACCGCTTCCGCCTGCTGCCGGGCGAATCCATCCAGGAGAAAACCGTGCGCTTCCGCACCCTGGGCTGCTATCCCCTCACGGGCGCGATCGAATCCGAAGCCAGGACGGTGCCCGAGATCATCCTGGAACTGCTCGCGGCGCGCAGCTCCGAACGCCAGGGGCGCGCCATCGACCACGACGGCGCGGCCAGCATGGAAAAGAAAAAACAGGAGGGCTATTTCTGATGACCGCCCCCAGCCTGGAATCCTTCCTGGCGCAGCAACAGGAACAGGACCTGCTGCGCTTCATCACCTGCGGCAGCGTGGACGACGGCAAAAGCACCCTGATCGGGCGCCTGCTGTGGGAATCGCAGCAGCTGTTCGACGACCAGCTGGCCGCCCTGGAAAAGGACTCCCGCAAGTTCGGGACCCAGGGCGACGCGCTCGACTTCGCGCTCCTGGTGGACGGACTTTCCGCCGAACGGGAACAGGGCATCACCATCGACGTGGCGTACCGGTTCTTTTCCACGGCGCGGCGCAAGTTCATCGTGGCCGACACGCCGGGGCACGAGCAGTACACCCGCAACATGGTGACCGGCGCTTCCACCGCCGACCTCGCGGTGCTGCTGGTGGACGCGCGCCAGGGGGTGCTCACCCAGACCCGGCGCCACGCGTTCCTGGTGTCGCTCATGGGCATCCGCCACGTGGTGCTCGCCATCAACAAGATGGACCGGGTGCAGTATGACGAAGCGGTGTACCGCCACATCGGGGACGCGTTCGAGCAGTTCGCCAAGCCCCTGGGCCTGACCGACGTCACGGCCATTCCCGTAAGCGCCCTGCTGGGCGACAACATCACGACCCGCTCCGCCCACACGCCCTGGTACAAGGGCCCCACGCTGATGGGGTACCTGGATACGGTGCGCATCGAATCACGCCATTCCGACCGCCTGGTCTTCCCCGTGCAATGGGTCAACCGCCCGGATGCGGATTTCCGGGGCTTCAGCGGCACGCTGGTGGAGGGACAAGTCAGAACCGGAGACGAAATCCGCGTCACGCTTTCGGGGCAAACCGCACGCGTGGCGGACATCGTCACCCTGGACGGCAGCCGGAACGAAGCGAACACGGGGGATGCCGTGACCCTGCGCCTGGACCGGGAAATCGACGTCTCCCGCGGCGACGTGCTCACGCGGAGCCAGTCGCCGCTGGAGACCACCGACCAGTTCGAAGCCACGCTGGTGTGGCTGAACGAGGAACACGGCCTGGTGGGCCGCAGCTACGACTTGAAGCTCGCCACCCAGTGGGCCACGGCGTCCATCACCGCCCTCAAGCACCGCATCGACGTCAACACGGCTACCCACGAAGCCTGCAAGAAGCTGGAACTCAACGACATCGCCGTGTGCAACCTGGCCTTGAGCCGGCCGCTCGCCTGCGACAGCTACGAACAGTCGCGCACCCTGGGCAGCTTCATTCTGGTGGACCGCTACAGCCACGCCACCGTGGCGGCCGGCATGATCCGCCACAGCCTGCGCCGCGCCCAGAACGTGCACCGGCAGGCCCTCACCATCACCCGGGAAGACCGCGAACGGCTCAACGGCCACAAAGGCAAGGTCATCTGGTTCACGGGGCTGTCGGGGTCGGGCAAATCCACGCTCGCCAACGCGCTGGAACAGGCACTGCACCGGCAGGGCAAGCGCACTTACATCCTGGACGGGGACAACGTCCGGCAGGGGCTGAACCGCGACCTGGGCTTCACCGACGCCGACCGCGTGGAAAACATCCGGCGCATCGCCGAAGTGGCGAAGCTCATGATGGACGCGGGCCTCATCGTCATGACGGCCTTCATTTCACCCTTCAGAAGGGAGCGGGACATGGCGCGGGAACTGATCGGGCCAGACAACATGATCGAAGTGTACATGGACACGCCGCTCGCCCTGTGCGAAGCGCGCGACCCGAAAGGACTCTACAAGCGCGCGCGCAGCGGCAAGCTGCCCAACATGACGGGGATCGACAGCCCGTATGAAGCACCCGAACACCCCGAAGCGGTCATCGATGGGGAGCGGGAATCGCCGGAGGAGGCCGTCAACGCGCTGTTGAAACTGTTATGAGCCCCGTGCAGCGCGCAACTCACCCCCTCCAATACCCGTAAATCTTCCTGACCTCGTCAGGCAGCGCCAATACCCTGTCCTGATGCTGCGCCAGGGTGAGTTCCGCCGCGTCCAGCTTCTCCCACCCTGCTTCGGTGCCATAGAGAAAAATCGTCTCAAGCCACACGGGGTAATCATCCACGAGGGGTTGCCAGGCAGACGGTGCCAACGCCATCCCCTTGACGTAGCCCATGCACCATTCATCCAGGATCGCAACCGGTTCTCCGTCATTGGGGTTCTCATACAGCAGCGGCTCGTAGTCTTCCGGTGCATGCGCAAGCGTTGCGGCGATGGTGTTCATGTGCCTGAAGATCAGCGCCTGAATCCGCTGAGCTTCTTCAAGCGATTTGAACTGAGGCGAAGCCTCGCCATTTTCCATATCCCAGACCCAAGGCTGCCATTCGCTGGGCAAATGGGCGTCCGGTGCGCTCACGATGGCCGTGAGATACCCATCCAGCATGGCCACGTCCATGTTGTCTTCCAGTTCGGAATCCAGCAGGAACTGGTTCAAGGCTTCGAGTTCTTCTTCGGACAGGG
>JAKBBG010000016.1 GCA_021826025.1 Pseudomonadota bacterium
ATGCACAGCGCGTGGGTCACGCCGTTTTCCGCCATGGCGGCGGTGATCTCCGGCAGGCGGTCGCGCAATTCGGGGAAATCCAGATGACAGTGCGAATCGACGAACACGGGAAGCGTTCCTCAAAACGTCCATTATCGCATGGCCAGCATGGGGGCCAGCAAGCTCTCCGCGAACAGGCGGGGGTTTAAGGGATGGTGCGCGAGCCGCTTCGCATCCCGCAACTGGTGCTCCCAGGCAAGCAGATCGTGGAGGTCGGCCCGTGCGGCGATGCGGTCCGTGAGTTCCCCCGCGTCCAGGTGATAGTGCGGGGCCCCCGCGAGCTTGCGCGCGAGCAGGTCGTAGGCCCAGCGCTGCAGCCAGCCCAGCCATTCCTCGACCGGAAGGCGGGCCACGAATTCGGACAGCTGCACCAGGGACTGGGCCGGGTCCGCAAGCCGGCGCAGCAGCTCCGCCCGCTGCCCGCCGTCCTGCTGCGACAGGCGCAACGCTTCGAGGGGAGCCCCTGCGGCAAGGGCCAGAAAAAGATCGGGCCGTGCCACGCCTTCCCGGGCGAGCCACGCCTGTGCCTGCGCCGCGGGGGGAGGATGGCAGGGCACCTGGCGGCAGCGGCTGCGCACGGTGGCGGGGAGTCTGGCGGGCACATGGCTCACCAGCAGGAACAGGGTGCGCGGCAGCGGTTCCTCCAGGGTTTTGAGCAGGGCGTTGGCGGCAAACACGTTGAGCGCATGGGCCGGCTCGACCAGCACGATCCGCAGGCCGTCGCGGTGGGTGCTGGTGGTCATGAACCCGGCCAGGCTGCGCACGGCGTCCACGCCGATCTGCTCCGAACCCTTGCGGCCGGGGGCGTCGCCCCCCTCCTCGGCCGGCGCATCCGCGTCAAGGCCCAGATGCCTGAAGTCGGGATGGTTTCCGGAAGCGAACCAGCCGCAGGCGGGGCAGGCGCCGCAGGGTGCGCCGTCGGGCAGGGGGGACTCGCACAGGAGGGCCTGGGCGAAGTGGCGCGCAAAATCGGTCTTGCCGAGCCCCTGGGGTCCGTGGAGCAACAGCGCCTGCGGCAGGCGATCGCGTTCCCCGACCAGCTGGCGGAACATCTCGGCCTGCCAGGGGTAGATCATGGGCCCAGGCGCTCCAGGGCGCGGCAGGCCTGGGCAAATAGCGCTTCCGGGGACTGGCTCGCGTCGAGAACGCAAAACCGTCCGGGCTCGGCTGCCGCGCGCTCGAGATATGCGGCGCGCACTTTCTGGAAGAAGGTGTCCTGTTCCCGTTCGAAGCGGTCCGGGTGCGGCGTGCCCCGCACCACCCGCCGGTGCGCTTCCTGCGGGTCGAGGTCGAACAGGAGCGTGAGGTCCGGCCTCACGCCCGCCTCAACCCAGGCTTCCAGGTGGCTCAGGTGGTCGCGCGCCACGCCCCGTCCCCCGCCCTGGTAGGCGAAACTCGCATCGGTGAACCGGTCGCTCACCACCCACGCGCCGCGCGCCAGGGCCGGCGCGATCACCTGCGCCACATGTTCCCGCCGGGCGGCGAACATCACCAGGGCTTCGGTGTCGGGATGCATGGACTGGTGCAGCAGCAGCTGCCGCAGCGATTCCCCGAGGGGGGTTCCGCCGGGTTCTCGCGTCACCACCACCTCGTGTCCGCGGGTGCGCAGCCATTCGGCGATGGGGTTGAGGTGTGTGCTCTTTCCGGCGCCGTCGATGCCTTCCAGAGAAATGAAATGGCCTGGGATCATGGTGTGTGGCGTTTGATCTGGTATTTGAAAACGGCCCGGTTATGGTCGCTCAGGGTTTCCGAAAAGGCGTGGCTGCCGTCCCCCCGCGCCACAAAGTACAGGGCCTTCGAGTCGGCGGGATGAACCGCCGCCTGCAACGAGGCAAGTCCCGGCATGGCGATCGGCGACGGCGGCAGGCCCGCTCGGGTATAGGTATTGTACGGGGTGTCCTTGAGCAAATCCCGTTTGTGAAGATTGCCGTCATAATTCTCGCCCAGGCCGTAAATCACCGTGGGGTCCGTCTGCAGCTTCATGCCCTGGCGCAGGCGGTTGATGAAAACGGCCGCCACCTCGGCCCGCTCGTCAGGCTTGGCCGTTTCCTTTTCGATGATGGAGGCCAGGATCAGGGCCTGGTAGGGGTCGTCGTAGGGCAGTCCGGCGGCGCGCCCGCCCCAGACCGCGCCCAGCTTGCGCTGCATGGCCGCCCGGGCCCGCTTCATGAGGTCGAGGTCGCTGTCGCCCTTGTTGAAGAAATAGGTGTCCGGAAAAAACAGGCCTTCGGCCGAGCGGGCCTCGCTGCCCAGTTGCCGGAGGACGGCCTGGTCCGGGAGGCCCGCCGTGAGATGGCGCAGCGTCGTGTTGGCGTCCAGGGCGGTCCGGAACTGCGCAAACGTCATGCCTTCGATCAGTTTGGCCTCGTACGGGACCGAATCCCCGCGCGTGATGCGCTCGAGCAGTTGCAGGGCGGAAAGCGGTTCGGTCCATTCGTAGCTGCCAGCCTTGATGCGGGTCTGGCGTCCCAGCAGGCGCCCCACCGCCGTGAAAGTCCAGGGCTCCCACAGCAGGCGGCGCGCAGCCAGGTCATGGGCGACGGAACGCAGGGTGCTGCCCGAATGCAGGTCGTAGGTGAAGGCCGGTTCCGGCAGCGGAAGGGGGTAAAACGCAAACAGCGCGAACCAGGAGGCGAGTGCCGCGAGAAATCCGATCAGGAGTTTGCGCAGCACGTGTCCGGGTTAACGCAGTCGCTGGAAAATGAGGGTGCCGTTGGTTCCGCCGAACCCGAAGGAGTTGGAAAGCACCACATCGATTTTCATGGGCCGGGCCGTGTGGGGCACGTAGTCGAGGTCGCACCCGGGGCTCGGTTCGTCCAGGTTGATGGTGGGAGGCGCCACGTTGTGGTGCAGCGCCAGGACCGAGAACACGGCTTCGATGCCGCCGGCTGCACCCAGCAGATGGCCCGTCATGGACTTGGTGGAGCTCACCGCAAGCTTTTTCGCGTGGTCCCCGAACGTGCGTTTCACGGCGATGGTCTCCCCCAGGTCGCCCAGGGGCGTGGACGTGCCGTGGGCGTTGATGTAGTCCACCTGGTCCGGATTGAGGTGCGCGTTCCTGAGTGCGTTGACCATGCTGCGGCGGGCACCGTCCCCGTCCTCGGGAGGCGCCGTGATGTGGTGGGCGTCGGCGCTCATGCCGTAGCCGGACAGCTCGCAGTAGATTTTCGCGCCGCGGGCCTTGGCGTGTTCCAGCTCTTCCAGAACCAGCACGCCCGCCCCTTCGCCCATCACGAACCCGTCGCGGTCCTTGTCCCAGGGACGGCTCGCCGCTTCCGGCGCGTCGTTGCGCGTGCTGAGCGCCCGCGCGGCACAGAACCCGCCGATGCCCAGCGGATGCACCGCGCATTCCGCACCGCCCGCCACCATGAGGTCGGCATCGCCGTACTCGATGAGCCGAGCGGCATCGCCGATGCTGTGGTTGCCCGTGGTGCAGGCCGTCACGAGGGCCAGGTTGGGGCCTTTCAATCCGTACATGATGGACAGGTTTCCGGAAATCATGTTGATGATGCTGCCCGGAATGAAGAAAGGGGATATTTTGCGCACGCCGCCTTCCAGGAAGGCCGCGTAGGTTTCCGCGATCAGGGGGAGCCCCCCGATACCCGACCCGATGCACACGCCCATCCGTTCGCCGTTCGGGTGATTCGCTTCCACGCCCGCGTCTTTCAGCGCTTCCATGGCCGCCACCAAGCCGAAATGGATGAACACGTCCATGCGGCGGATTTCCTTCGGGTTCAGGAATTGCCCCGCGTCGAAGTTCTTGACTTCTCCGGCGATCTGGCTGGGCATTTCGCTGGGATCGAACCGGGTGATGCGCCCAATCCCGGATTTCCCGGCGCTCAGGTTGGTCCAGGCTTCAGATACCGTGTTACCGACCGGGGACACGATACCCAGGCCGGTGACCACAACGCGACGGCGTGACATGCGATTGGTGCTCCCTTAAAAGTCAGAAGGGCAGACCGAGTCTGCCCAGGGGAAAATCGTTCTGACTGTGGATCAGGACTTGAGGTGGCTATTGACGTAGTCAATGGCCTGTTGAACGGTGGTGATCTTTTCGGCTTCCTCGTCGGGAATTTCGCATTCGAATTCTTCTTCCAGCGCCATCACCAGTTCAACCGTATCAAGCGAGTCCGCTCCGAGGTCGTCGACAAAGGAAGACGAGTTTTGAATTTCCTCTTCCTTGACGCCCAATTGTTCCGATACGATTTTCTTGACTCGCTGCTCGATGTTTGACATTTGATAAGGTCCTTCTTCTAGGGGTGTACCAAAAAAACAGCCGTAGTGTAACAGAACACGCCGGCCGAATCACCTGCCCGCCCGGGGCTCAATCCATCGCCATGCCGCCGTTCACGTGCAGGGTCGCGCCGGTCACGTAACCGGCTCCGGCCGATGCCAGATAAGCCACGGCGTGGGCCACGTCGTCGGGCTGTCCCAGCCGCCCGAGGGGAATGGATGCCTTGAGCGCTGCCTGCTGCGTCTCTTCCAGCGCCCGCGTCATGTCGGTTTCGATGAACCCGGGGGCCACGCAGTTGACCGTGATCCCGCGGCTGCCCAGTTCGCGCGCAAGCGACTTGGTCAGCCCCACGAGCCCGGCCTTGGCGGCGGCATAGTTGCTCTGGCCGGCATTGCCGGTCGCGCCCACCACGGAACCGATGTTGATGATCCGTCCGAAGCGCGCCTTCATCATGTCGCGCATGACCGCGCGGGACAGCAGGAACGCGGACTTGAGGTTGGTGTCGAGCACTTCGTCCCAGTCTTCGTCGCGCAGGCGCAGGGCCAGCATGTCGCGGGTGATGCCGGCGTTGTTGACGAGAACGGTGACGGCTCCGAACCGTGCCTTGACCGCCTCCACGGTGGCCGCAATGCCTTCCGCGTCCTTCACGTTGAGCGTGAGTCCCGCGCCCTTGCCGCCGACCGACTTGAGCAGGGCTTCGATGGCGGCCACCCCGGCCTCGCCGGTGGCCGTACCGATCACCGTGGCGCCCTGCTTCGCCAGTTCCCGCGCGATGGCATACCCGATGCCGCGGCTTGCTCCCGTCACCAGGGCAATTTGTCCTTCCAGCATGTCTCCTCCTCCTACTGCAATGCGTCGCGCGCCGCCATGATAGCGGCTTCGTCGGACAACGCAAGGCCCTGCACGTCGCCCTGGATCCGCTTCACCAGGGGCGCCAGCACCTTCCCGGGGCCGCATTCCGCCACCTGGGTCGCGCCCCGCGCCGCCATGGCCTGGACCGTTTCAACCCATCGGACCGGACTGTAGAGCTGCCGTACCAGCGCTTCGCGCAGCGCCTCGGGCGAGCCCGCTTCGGCCACCGTGGCGTTGTGCAGCACCGGAACGGCCGGCGGCTGCAGCGCCACGTCCTGCAAATGGCGCGCGAGCGCGTCCGCCGCGGGCTTCATGAGCGAACAGTGGGACGGCACGCTCATGGCAAGCACCACGGCGCGCTTGGCCCCGAGGGCCTTGGCTGCTTCCACGCCGCGCTCGATGGCGCTGCGGTGGCCTGCGATCACCACCTGTCCCGGCGAATTGAAATTGGCGGGCTCCAACACGTCGCCGCCCGCCGCCTGCCGGCAGGCCTGCCGCACGCCGTCGTCGGAAAGGCCGAGGATGGCCGCCATGCCTCCCACGCCGGCGGGAACGGCCTGCTGCATGGCTTCGGCCCGGAAACGCGTCAGCCGCACGGCATCGCGAAAATCCATGCTGCCGGCGGCCACAAGCGCCGTGTATTCCCCCAGGCTGTGCCCCGCCATGCAGCAGGGCATGGCCCCGCCCGCGGCCCGCCAGGCCCGGAATACGGCGACGCCCGCCGCGAGCATCACGGGCTGCGTGTTGACCGTCTGCGCGAGCGCCTCTTCCGGTCCTTCGGTCACCAGGGCCCACAGGTCCTGGCCCAGCACCTCGGAGGCCTCCTCGAACGTGGAACGGATTTCAGGCAAATCCCCGTAGGCCTGCATCATGCCCACGGATTGCGATCCCTGACCCGGAAATACCAATGCGAAACTCATGCCGTGCTGTCCTCACATGCCGATCAATGCCGAACCCCAGGTGAATCCTCCGCCCACGCCGGCGAGCAGCACGCGCTGCCCGTGCCGGATGCGGCCGTCGCGCACGGCCAGGTCAAGGGCGAGCGGGATGGATGCCGCGGAAGTGTTGCCGTGACGGTCCACCGTGACCACCACGCGCGCGGGGTCGATGCCGAGCTTGTGGCCCGTGGACTCGATGATGCGGATGTTGGCCTGGTGGGGCACCAGCCAGTCCACATCGGAAATGGCGAGGCCATTGGCCTCGAGCGCTTCGCGGCAGACCTGGTCGAGCACCTTGACCGCGAACTTGAACACGGCGCCTCCGTCCATCTTCACCGTGGGGGATCCGCTGGCCTTGCCGCCGGACACCGTCCCCGGCACGGACAGGAGGTCCGCGTAGCGGCCGTCCGAATGGAGATGGGTGGAATAGATGCCGGGTTCGCGCGCGGCCTGCAGCACCACCGCGCCAGCCCCGTCGCCGAACAGCACGCAGGTGTTGCGGTCGTTCCAGTCGAGCAGGTTGGTGAACGTTTCGGCTCCCACCACGAGCGCGCAACGGGCGCTGCCGCTGCGGATGAACTTGTCGGCCACGGACAGGGCGTAAACGAAGCCGGTGCAGACGGCCTGGACGTCGAAGGCGGCGCCGTCCTTGACTCCCAGCTTGGCCTGCAGCAGGCAGGCCGTGCTGGGAAACACCATGTCCGGGGTGGTCGTGGCCACCACGATCAGATCCACGTCGGCCGTCGTGAGCCCTGCCGCTTCCAGCGCGCGCCGGGACGCCACCAGGGCGAGGTCGCTCGTGGTCTCCCCTTCTGCGCGCACGTGCCGCTGCTGGATGCCGGTGCGCGACCGGATCCAGGCGTCATCCGTGTCGACGAACTTTTCGAGGTCCCGGTTGGTCAGGATACGGTCCGGCGTGTAGCTGCCGGTCCCTGCGATTTTTGAATAGGTCATTTAATCGGCCGCTTCCAGTTGCGCCACAGCCTTCTCGATGCGTGCCAGGACCTGGTTGCGCACTTCGGATGCGGCGTATTGCAAGGCATGGCGGAAAGCGTACACGTCCGCCCCGCCATGGCTTTTCACCACCACCCCTTTCAGTCCCAGCAGGCTTGCGCCGTTGTATTGCCGATGGTCCGCCTGCCTGCGGAAACTGTTGAGCACCGGCAGGGCCACCAGGGCCGCCAGGCGCGTGAGGAGATTTTTCTTGAATTCCCGGCGCAGCATCTGGGCCAGCATCCAGGCCAGGCCTTCCGACGTTTTCAGCACCACGTTGCCGACGAACCCGTCGCACACCACCACGTCCACCGTGCCCCGGTAGATGTCGTCGCCTTCCACGTTGCCGTAAAAATTGATGGGGGATTCGCGCAGCAGTTCCGCCGCGCGCTTGATGACTTCGCTGCCTTTGATCGCCTCGTGGCCGATGTTGAGCAGGCCCACGCTCGGCCGTTCCTTCCCGTCCACGGCCGCCGCCAGGATCGCACCCATCAGGCCGAACTGGTGCAGGTGCTCCGGACCGCAGTCCACGTTCGCCCCGAGGTCGAGCACGTAGACGTGGCCGTTCACGGTGGGCAGGGTGGTGGCGATCGCGGGACGTTCGATGCCCGGCATCATTTTCAGGACGAAACGCGCCGTGGCCATGAGCGCGCCGGTGTTGCCGGCGCTGACGCAGCAATCCGCCGCGCCGTCGTGCACCAGTTCGATGGCCACGCGCATGGAGGAATCTTTCTTCCGCTTGAGGGCCTGGGCCGGCGGCTCGTCCATGGCCACCACGTCCTGGGCCGGATGCAGGCGAAGGCGGGAAGTCAGGGCCGCCTTGCGGCGCCCGAGTTCCGCCTGGATGGGAGCTTCAAGGCCCACCAGGATCACCTGGATGTCCGGATCGCGCTCCAGCAGCTCGAGCACGGCCGGTACGGTTACTCCGGGGCCGTAGTCGCCGCCCATGGCGTCTACGGCAATCGTGATGTTCACGCTCACGCGTATGCGTCGATGCGGCGGCGGGGAAAAAGGGCTTACTGGTCGCCTTTGGTGCGAACCACTTTTTTGCCGCGGTAGAAACCGTTCGGGCTGATGTGGTGACGCAGGTGAACTTCGCCCGTGGTCGGCTCGTTCGCGAGCGGCGGGCTGGCCAGGAAATCGTGGGCGCGATGCATGCCACGCTTGGACGGGGATTTCTTGTTCTGTTGGACTGCCATGGACTTGCTCCTTACTTATCGGGTCCCGGGGACCCGGCCAATTAAAACCATCAAGAGGGCTTCTTCAGCCGATTCAGGGCGGCGAACGGGTGTTCCCGCTCCGCCGTCTGCGCCTTGCCTTCCGGCCTGCAGCCGCCGTCCGGATGAACCGGCACCAGGGGCAGCGCAAGCAGGATTTCCTCTTCAACCAGTTCCGCGATGTTCAGCCGGTCCGGCTGGACGATCGCATCGATACCTTCGGCCTCCTCCGCCAGATCCGGCAGGGATGCCTCATCCTTCACCATCACGATTCGGCTGTCGTGCGCCAGGTCGAAGGGAACTGCGGACAGGCAACGCTGGCACGTCAGGGAAAGATTCCCTTCCACGTGCATCGCCAGTGCCGGCAGCCCTTCCGCGGTTCGAAGTCCTTCCACGCGATAGCGGATTTCCCCGCCGGCATCGTGCAGGGCGCTTTGAAGGCGCTCCAGATCACGCACCGGAACACGGCCTTCCACGGCTTCGCCCAGTGCGGTGAACCGCGCAGGATCCAGGATGGGAGCCTCAAACATAAGCCCGGCATTCTAGATCGTCTTTCTCATATTGTCAAAGACTTATCGACGAAATCACAAGCGGAACGGCACCTCTTGCTATAGTGCGGTAACATTTTCGCCCGCGAGCCCGATTCCCATGACCCGCACGCCGTTGCCCCCGCTTATCCTGGCTTCAAGCTCCCCGTACCGGAAGGAACTGCTTTCCCGCCTGCGGCTGCCGTTTCAGTGCGAGTCGCCCCATGTGGACGAGACGCCGCTGCCGCTGGAGCTGCCCGAAGCCACCTGCGAACGGCTTGCCCTGGCCAAGGCACGGCGCGTGGCCCAGGGGCATCCGGCGGCCCTCGTGATCGGAAGCGACCAGGTGGCGGTCATCGACGGGCGCCCCCTGGGCAAACCGGGCAACCACGCGAATGCCGTGCGCCAATTGCAGGACGCCCGCGGCCGGGACGCGGTGTTCCATACGGCAGTCTGCCTGCTCGACGCCGCAAGCGGCCGGGTTCGCCTGGAGCGCGTGCCGGTGGCCGTGCGCTACCGCCATTTCAGCGACGAGGAAATCGAGCGCTACCTTGCGGCCGACCGGCCCTACGACTGCGCCGGCAGCGGGCGCATCGAAACCCTGGGCATCACCCTGGTGGAATGGGTGCGCAGCGACGACCCCACGGCCCTCATCGGGCTGCCCCTGATCGCCCTGTCGCGCATGCTGCGCGAGGAAGGCTGGAGGTTGCCATGAACGGCGCCGTCCCGGGACGCCTGGTCCTGGTTCCCGTCCCCCTGACGGAGGGAGGCGGCGCCTCCGCGCTGCCGGAAGTCACGCTGGCCGCCTTGCACGAGCTGCGCCACTTCGTGGTGGAAAACGCCAAGACCGCGCGCCGCGTCCTCAAGGCCTGCGGACATCCCGGTCCGCTGCAGTCGCTCGACATGGCCGTTCTCGACGAACACACGCCGGAAGGCGGATTGCCGGCGCTGCTTGCGCCGCTGCGCGCCGGGGCGGACCTTGGGCTGATGTCGGAGGCCGGCTGTCCGGCGGTGGCCGACCCCGGTGCGCGCCTGGTACGTCTTGCCCACGCCGAAGGCGTCCGGGTGGTTCCCCTGCCCGGCCCTTCCGCCCTACTTCTGGCCCTCATGGCCTCGGGGCTTGAAGGACAGCGCTTCGCCTTCCAGGGCTATCTGCCGGTGGAAGCTGGGGCCCGCCGGGAGCGCATCCGGAGCCTGGAACAGCGCTCGCGCCGGGAACGGGAAACGCAGATCCTGATCGAAACGCCCTATCGCAACGCAACCCTGTGGGCGGCGCTGCTCGACGCCCTCGAGCCCGGCACGCTGCTCTGCGCCGCCTCTGCCCTCACGGGCCCGGCCGAGACGGTGCGCACGGCCGGCGTGGCCGCCTGGCGCAAGTCCGAAGCCCCTTTCCGGGAACGGGAACCGTGCGTGTTCCTGTTCCTGGCCTGAGCAGGCCGGCTCAGGCCTCGCGCAGCCAGGACGAAAGCGCCGCCACGCTGTCCAGGTAGGCGCGCGCGGGATGCTGCCGCAGCGTTTCCGGGGGCTGGGCCCCGTATGTCACGGCCAGTGCGTCCACACCGGCATTGGCGGCCATCTGCAGGTCGTGCGACGTGTCGCCGATCATGAGGGTCCGCGCCGCCTCGACCCCGCTCACGTCGATCAGGTGGCGCAGCATGTCGGGCGCGGGTTTGGGCCGGCTTTCGTCGGCGCAGCGTGAAGCCACGAAATGCCGCTTGAAGCCGGTGGTCTGGAAGGCCCGCTCGAGGCCGACGCGCGGCTTTCCGGTGGCCACGGCGAGCAGGCGGCCCTCGCTTTCGAGCCGCTGCAGCAGCTCGGACACCCCGTCGAAAGGCTGCAGCTCCGCCTCGCGCGACAGGTAATGCCGGCGGTACTGTTCGAACAGCTCCGGAAAATCCGCCTCGGGCAAATGGGGCACCGCGTGTCGCACGGCGGCCAGCATGCTCATGCCGATCACGTGGCGCGCCGTGGCCGTGGTCGGCGGCTCGAGACCGAGCGAACGGCAAGCGGCCTGCATGGATTCGGCGATCAGGGCGGCGGAATCCATCAGGGTGCCATCCCAATCGAATACGATCAGGTCGTAGGGTTTCATGCGGGGTCCAGCGGATTCAGGCTGTCCAGGTAGGCCTGCAGCTCTTCGGGCAGCGGCGCTTCGAGCGCCAGGGGCTCGCCCAGGACGGGATGGACGAAGGACAGCGAGGCCGCATGCAGGAACATGCGCTTGAGTCCGGCCTTGGTCAGGGCCTTGTTCCAGGCGAAGTCGCCATATTTGTCGTCGCCCGCGATGGGAAAGCCCAGATGCGCCAGGTGCACGCGGATCTGGTGCGTCCGGCCGGTCAGCAGGTGCGCCTGCATCAGCGTGGCTTCCTCGAAGCGGCGCAGCCGGTAAAACTGGGTCTCGGCGGCCTTGCCTTCCCGGTCCACGGCCACGCGGCGCTCGCCCGCTTCGGTGAGATAGCGGGTCAGGGACTGCCGCACCGTGCGCTTTTCGTCGGGAAACCGGCCCTTGACCAACGCCAGGTAGCGTTTGTCCACCCCGTTGCCGCGCAGCAGGGCATGCAGCGCCACGAGCGCGCTGCGCTTCTTGGCCACCAGCAGGATGCCCGAAGTCTCGCGGTCGAGCCGATGCACCAGTTCGAGAAAACGCGCCTGGGGCCGCTCGGCGCGCAACTGCTCGATGATGCCGCGGCTCACGCCACTGCCACCGTGCACTGCCCAGCCCGCCGGCTTGTTGAGCGCCAGCAGGCTGTCGTCTTCGTAGATCACCTGGCCGGCCAGCATTGGCTTGCACTGTTTTGGTGCACCCACCGGCGCGGCCGGCGCGGTCCGGACCGGCGGAATGCGCACCCGGTCCCCCCAGCGCAGCCGGTAGGTGGCGTCCACCCGCCCGCTGTTGACGCGGACTTCCCCGCTGCGCAAGATCCGGTAGACGTGGCTTTTGGGAACGCCCTTGAGATGGCCCAGGAGAAAATTGTCGATGCGCTGTCCGGCGGACTCCTCTCCCACTTCGGTCCAGGAAACAGACGCTTTACGCGATGCCACCATTTAATTTACAATTGTAAGTTATTGAGTCTATTAGGGGTCGCCTGAAGAAACCGCCTGACGATCCAGGCTGGCGTGGCCCGCGCCCTGCAGACCCGATAATTCCCGGAGCGCAGGCTCCGAGGAAAAAACCGACCCGGCGCTTTTCAGGCGCACGAAACTGGTTGGTACCGGTTAATTTCGCTCACCAAAAAGTAGCGATGGTAAGTTAGTTGCGCGCTGAAAGCATCACCTGATTTTACCGCCCCGCAAGGTCGGGGCGATGAAGACAACACCGACCGAACGACCGAGAGAGCATTTGGAACCCCTAGCGACATAAACGCCTCATCGAGCACGCCGGACCGCCCACAGGGTGAGCGTCCGGATCGGTCTTGTCTCCCGAAGCCCAAGCGCGCGGGGACCTTTTTATGAAACGCATGCTGTTCAATGCAACCCACTCCGAGGAGCTCCGGGTTGCCATCGTCGATGGGCAGAAACTCATCGACCTCGATATCGAATACTCCGGCAAGGAACAACGCAAAAGCAACATCTACAAGGCGGTCATCACCCGCGTCGAACCTTCCCTCGAAGCGGTTTTCGTGGATTATGGCGCCGACCGCCACGGTTTTCTCCCGTTCAAGGAAATCGCCCGCAGCTACCTGCAGAACCAGGACGGCGAGTTTTCCCGCAGCCGCATCCAGAGCCTGCTCAAGGAAGGGCAGGAACTGATCGTCCAGGTGGACAAGGACGAGCGCGGCAACAAGGGCGCCGCCCTCACCTCCTTCGTCAGCCTGGCCGGCCGCTACCTCGTGCTGATGCCCAACAACCCCCGCGGCGGCGGCGTGTCGCGTCGCGTGGAAGGCGACGAACGGGCCGAGCTGCGCGACGTGCTGTCCCAGCTGGAAGTCCCCTCGGGCATGTCCCTCATCGCCCGCACGGCCGGCATCGGACGCAGCGTGGAAGAGCTGCAATGGGACCTCAACTACCTGCTCCAGCTCTGGAACGCCATCGAAGCCGCCTCACACGAGCAAAAAGGCCCTTTCCTGATCTATCAGGAGGGCAGCCTGGTGATTCGGGCCATTCGCGACCTGTTCCAGCCAGACATCGGGGAAATCCTGATCGACACGGAATCGATTTTCGAGCAGGCCCGCCAGTTCATGAGCCACGTGATGCCGGCCAACGTGCACAAAGTGAAGCTCTACCACGACGACATCCCGCTGTTTTCGCGCTTCCAGATCGAGCACCAGATCGAAACGGCCTACGGCCGCGACGTCACCCTCCCGTCGGGCGGCGCCATCGTGATCGACCACACCGAAGCCCTGGTCTCCATCGACGTCAACTCCGCCAAGGCCACCCGGGGAGCCGACATCGAACAGACCGCCTTCAACACCAACCTGGAAGCCGCCGATGAAATCGCCCGCCAGTTGCGCCTGCGCGACCTGGGCGGCCTGATCGTCATCGATTTCATCGACATGGAAAACACGCGCAACCAGCGCGAAGTGGAAAATCGCCTGCGCGACGCCCTGCGCTATGACCGGGCTCGCGTCCAGACCGGCAAAATTTCGCGCTTCGGCCTGCTTGAACTGTCCCGCCAGCGCCTCCAGCCATCCCTCGGGGAAACCAGCCACACGGCCTGCCCGCGCTGCCACGGGACCGGTTTCATCCGCGACACGGAGTCCTCGGCGCTCCATATCCTGCGCATCCTGCAGGAGGAGGCCATGAAGGAAAACACGGCCATCGTCCGCGCCCAGGTGCCGGTGGACGTGGCCACGTTCCTGCTCAACGAAAAGCGCGCCGACATTTATGCCATCGAAGCGCGCCTCAAAGTCCACGTGATGCTCATTCCCAACACGCACCTGGAAACGCCCAACTATTCCGTCCTGCGCATCCGCCACGACGAGGCGAACCAGATGGACCTTTCGGGCGCCAGCTACCAGCTGGTGGAAGTGCCGGAAGACGCGAACGAATTCAAGCTGCAGCCCGAAGCCCAACGTCCGGCCCGGCCCGTGGCGGCCGTGCGCGGCATCACGCCGCAGCAGCCCGCCCCGACGTCGGCGCCCGAACCGGCGGCCCCGGCTCCGGTCCATGTGTACCAGGAAGGCGAGCGCAACAAATCCTTCTTCGGCACCATCCTCGGATGGCTCAAGGGCAAGCCTGCCGCCGCACCGGCGCCGGCAGCCCCGGCGGCCGCACCGGCGGCACCTGCCCGCGAACGCGGTGAAGGGCGCGGCGACCGACGTCGCGGCCGTGGCGGACGCGAGCGGGAACGGGAACGCGATCGCAGCGAACGCCCTGCCCGCAGCGAAGTGCGCGAAGCCGGCGCAGAAACGGCCGAACGCGGTGCGCACCCCGAAGCACGGCAGCCTGCCGCCAAACCCCAGCGTCCTCCCAGGGAAGCCAAGCGTGAAACTCCCGTTCAGGCTCCCGAAGCAGCTTCTCTCACCGCGGCCGTGCCCGGCGCGGAACCCGCCGAAGCGACAGCCCCGCGCGAAGGCGGCCGTCGGCGCGGCCGTCGCGGCGGACGGCGCGAACGCGGCGGGCGGCGTTTCAACGGAGCGATCGCCCCGATTTTCGACCGTGGCGACGGTATCGTTGCGGCCCAGGCCACCTCAGAGACTGCAGAGGCCCCCGCAGCGCCGGCACCTCAGCGCCCTCCGAGGCAGCGCCGCAAAGGCGTCATCGAATCCTTCGGCGGAGCCCCTGTGCTGGGGGAACAGGCCGGCGTGAAGCAGCAGGCCGAGCTGTCCCTGGCCATGCCCCCGGCGGAAGAGGCGCCTTCGCTCCCCCCGGCAACAGCTGCCGCTGCCACCACGGCCCAGGCCCCCGGTGCCATCGTCTCGGCGCCAGCCACGTCGCTCGCCAACGCCCCCCTGGAAGTGCCTGCGGACAGCGGTCTCGTGCTGGTGCAGACCCGCCGGGATGCGGTGGCCCAAGCGCCGGCCGAAACGCAGTCGCAGGAGCCGTCAGCCCCCCGCCGCAGGCGGGTGCGCAATGTCGCTCCGGTCGCGGCCGCAGAGCCCCTGGTTCAGGTGGAAACCCACAAGACCTCGCTGTAATGCACGACCAAGCCGGAAACGCTCCCCCGTTTCCGGCTTCTACCACCTGATTCATTCGCTTCCTTCCGGTTTTTTACTAAGGTAAATATTCGTAATTATTTATCTGGTTATAGGCTTCTTCTACGATTTCCCGGCTAATTCCCCTGTTTGTCCAGCCTTGATTTGGCTAACATTCATGCATTTTTATGAATGCGAATAACTGCCGGAGATACGCATGGATCAATTAGCACAGCTGGAACAGCAAATCGCCCAATTACAGGCAAAACGCCAGGAAATCCTTTCCGAAAATCGCGCCCATATACTCGATGAATTACGCGCCGCAATTCGCCTTTACGGATTCACGGCCCCTGAACTCGGCCTTGCAGGCAGTGCGGGAAAAGGAAAACCGGCCGCCGTGCGCGAAGCGAAATACGCAAACCCCAAAAACCCTGCGCAAACATGGGCAGGCGGCAAGGGAAAACGCCCCAACTGGGTCCGGGAGCACCTGGAACGGGGAGGAAAGCTGGAAGCGCTGCTGATCGCGCGCTGAGGTGGCAAGCCAATACAAAAAGCGGTTTTTAAGCCGCTTTTTGTATTTTAATCAATGAATTATCAGTTATATCGAAACTGATGCATGAGCTTTGTCCTTCCCAGGCCGCGGCCTCGATGCGCTGCGTCAGCCGCGCCTCCGGGGCGGATGATGGCCAAAACAGGACCGCGCCGCCCGGGCAGTTGCGAAGGGCCTGCTGCACCGCCCAGGACCTGGCTTCGGGAGACTTGGCGTCGACCACCATGAAGCGGGATGGATCGATGCCGGCCTGAACCAGCTGGGATTCGGGCATGCGAAACGGCGGACTCACCAGGACGACCCACTTGCGCTGGCGCGTCAGCCGCGCCAGAAATGGCAGGAGGGGGGCCAGGGCCTGCCCGTCCGTGGCAGAGCCGGCCAGGGTGAGCCCGACGGGATAGGCCCGCCCCATGTTCTGGGCATACACCACGTTCCCGGCCGCGGTTTCAGGTGAGCGCCGGAACAGCAGGGCCCACAAGTCATGCAGCCAGAAGGCGCCGGCTGCGGTCAAGGCGATGACAGTGCTCATTTCACACGCTCCATGCTGAACGGATGATGCCGACCCCGAGCCCCTCGATGTCCAGGGACTGCTCCCGCAAATCCACGCGGATCGGCTCGAAATCGGGATTTTCCGGGCGCAGTTCCACGTGGGCGCCCTTTCTGAAAAACCGCTTGACGGTGACGTCATCCCCGATCCGGGCCACCACGATCTGGCCGTTCGAGACGTCGGCGGTCTGGTGCACGGCCAGCAGATCCTGGTGGAGGATCCCCGCATCCCGCATGCTGAGCCCCTGCACCCGCAGAAGATAATGGGCTGCAGGGTGAAACAGGTGCGGATCGACGCGGTAATGCCCTTCCAGGTGCTCGGCCGCCAAAATCGGGGAACCGGCGGCCACGCGCCCTACAAGGGGCAACCCTTCGGGTTCTGTGAGGCGGATGCCGCGGGAGGCGCCTGGCATCAGTTCGATCGCGCCCTTGCGCGCCAGCGCCCTCAGGTGGTCTTCCGCCGCGTTCGGGGAGCGGAACCCCATGGCCTGGCACAGCTCCGCCCGGGTCGGAGGAAACCCTGTGTTTTCAAGATGTTGCCGAATCCAGTCGAGGATTTGCTGCTGCCGTTCGGTCAAAAGGTTCATGATTACCTCCAGGACTGTATTTTTATACAGTGTTCACCGTTTGGCAAGCCCCCCTAGAATCCGGAGATGAACAAAATCATGCCCGTGCTTTTCCTGGGACACGGCAATCCCATGCATGCCCTCCTCGACAACGCCTACACCTGGGCCTGGCAGGCCCTCGGCCGGCGGCTTCCCCGCCCTGCGGCGATCCTGGCCGTATCCGCCCATTGGATGATGCCCCATGTCGCCGTCACGGCCATGGCCGGGCCGCGCACGATCCACGACTTCGGCGGCTTTCCGCGCGCCCTGTACGCCGTCCAGTACCCCTGTGCGGGCGATCCGGCGCTGGCCCGCCGCGTGGCGGATCTGATCGCGCCGCAGGCGGTGCACGCGGACCAGGAATGGGGGCTCGACCACGGCAGCTGGTCCCTGCTGCGACATCTCTATCCCGACGCTTCCGTCCCGGTGGTCCAGCTTTCCATGGATGCGTCCGCTCCCGCCTCGGCCCATTACGAACTGGGTCGCCGGCTCGCCCCGCTGCGCCGGGAAGGCGTGCTGATCCTGGGCAGCGGCAACATCGTGCACAACCTGGATCTCGCGCGCTGGGAACCGGAAGCGCAGCCTTTCGACTGGGCCCTGCGCTTCGATGCCTGGGTACGGGAAAAGATCGCTGCGGGAGACGACCGGGCCTTGCTGGACCCGGATGCGGCGGGACAGGACGGAAGGCTGTCAGCCCCCACGCCGGAACATTACTGGCCGCTGCTGTATGCGCTGGGCGCGCGGCTGGAAGGCGACCGGGTCAGCTTCCCGGTGGACGGCATCGACATGGGGTCGATCAGCATGACGGGGGTGCTGCTGGAGTCGGCTTAGTGGGTGGATCCCAGGGTGTCCGGCATGCCGAACACCAGGACGTCGATGCCTTCCTCGTGCAGTTCCTCCAGCGCTTCGGGAGTCGCAACGCCGCGCACGTTGCGCGATTCCGACTCGCCGTAATGCATGTCGCGCACCACGTCGGGAAAATCCTCGCCCACGTCTTCCGTCAGGGCCAGAACCTGCTGGATCACCTGGCGCCGCAGGGCCGAAACGAGCTCGCCGGCCACCATCATCATGGGCTGGCGCTCCCCCTCCGGGGCCGAATGTTCCCCCGCTCCGCGCAGGTAGGGCGCCGAGGGCATCCGGGTGATCTCCTTCGAGTTGCACAGGGGGCAGGACAGGTGCCCGCGCTCGCGCTGGGTTTCATAACTCGCGGCAGACTCGAACCACCCTTCAAAGCGGTGCTCCAGGGGACAGGCAAGATCATAAACGACCATGGCGGCAATTCTCTCCTATTGAACCTTACATGATACCATTTCTGCCCAAAGTCGGTATTTCCCCCCCAGGCAGGGCCGGACAGCCTGTATTCCGGACCCCCGATCCTTTAAAATAGTTTCCTTTGACCAAAAAAATCATGCGCACTTTCCTGACCTCTGCCCTGCTCGCCCTCTCGGGCTTCTGCTGCCTTTCCGTCGCCTCCGCCGGCGACATTCGCATCGGCCTGGCTGAAGCCCTCACCGGGCCCGCTTCCCAGTACGGGGTACCGATCCGCAACGGCTTCCTGCTGGCGCAGGAAGAACTCAACGCCAAGGGCGGGATCAACGGCAACCGCATCGTCCTCGTGGAAGAAGACGAACGGGGCAAGAAGGAAGAGGCGATCAACGTTTACAAGAAACTGATTTACCAGGACAAGGTCCTGATGATTTTCGGCCCGACACTGTCCAATTCCATGTTCGCGGCAGGCCCCATCGCCGAAGCGGCCCATGTGGTGGCTTTCGGGACCAGCAACACCGCCAGCGGCATCACGGACATCGGCCCGTACGTGTTCCGCAGTTCCCCCATGGAAGCCGATGTGGTGCCGGTCACCCTCAAGGCCGCCATCAAGCGTCTCGGGTTGCATAAGGTGGGCATCATTTACGGCAACGACGACGCGTTCACCAAAAGCGGCTACGACGTCTTCCGACAGGCGCTGGAAGCCCAGCACATCCGCGTGGTGGACACCGAAACCTACTCCAAGGGCGACGTGGACTTCAAGGCCCAGTTGACCAAGCTCAAGGCCGAAGCCCCGGACGCGATCGTCTGCCCCTGCCTCGCCGAAGAGGGGGCCAACATCCTGATCCAGGCCCGGGCGCTGGGCATCACCGTGCCCTTCATCGGGGGAAACGGCTTCAACACGCCCAAGCTGCTGGAAAACGCCAAGACCGCGGCGGAAGGCACGATCGTGGGCTCGCCCTGGTTTGACGGCAACCCTTCGCCCGAAAACCAGCGCTTCATCGCGGCCTACCGCAAAAAATTCGGTTCGGACCCCAACCAGTTTTCGGCGCAAGGCTACGACGCGCTGTTCATCGTGGCCGAAGCGCTCAGGAAAATCCACCTGACCGGACAGCTCGCCCAGGACCGGCAAGCCCTGCGCGACGCACTGCCCGCCATCCAGTACGCAGGCGCCACCGGACGCTTCGCCTTCCGTCCGGCGCCCCTGCACAACGGCAAGCCCGGCGGCTACGACGCCGACCAGACCCCCTTCGTGTACATCGTGAAGAACGGCAAGTTCGCCCTGCTCAAGTAGCATGTTTGCGCAACAGATCGTCAATGCGATCAGCCTGGGAAGCGTCTACGCTCTTTTCGCGCTTGGCTTCACGCTGGTTTTCGGCATCCTCGGGGTCATCAACCTGTCCCACGGCGGCATCTTCATGGTGGGGGCCTATGCCGCCCTGCTGCTCCTCACGCGCTTTGAAATCCCGTTCTGGGCGGCGCTTCCCCTCGCCATGCTGGCTGCGGGCCTGCTCGGCCTGGCCATCGACCTGCTGATCCTCAAGCAGCTGCGGAAGCGGGGAGCCCCCCACCTCATGCCGATGATCGCCACCATCGGGGCCGCCATTCTCATGACCAGCCTGTCCCAGGGCCTGTTCGGCTCGGAAACCCGCCGCTTTCCGCTGGACCTGTTCGACCAGGAATCCTTCTCCTGGGGCCCCGTCACGATTCCCGTCCTGCAGGCCGGCATCACGGCCCTGTCCGTGCTGCTGATGCTCCTCATGGTGTGGGTCCTGAAGCGCACCCGCATCGGCCAGGCCCTGCGCGCCGTCGCCGAATCCCCCAAGGCCGCCTCTCTGCTGGGCATCCCGGTCGAACGCCTGTTCCACCTCACGAGCTTCGTCGCCGCCGCCCTGGGAGGCGCCGCCGGCATATTGATCGGCCTCTCCTTCGACGCCATTTCCCCCTTCATGGGCCAGCCCATGCTCCACAAGGGCATCGCCGCCATCATCCTGGGCGGCCTGGGCGACGTGCGCGGTGCGGTGCTGGGCGGCCTTTTCCTGGGGGCGGCCGAAGTGTTTGCGGTAACGGTGCTGTCCAGCGAATACCGGGACGCCCTCTCTTTCGGGCTGTTGTTCCTGGTGCTGCTCTGGAGGCCCCAGGGGCTGTTCGGCGCGTCCGCCACCCGGAGCGCCTGATGGACTGGTCTTCGTGGTGGGACACCTACAGCACGCTGGTGCTCAGCATCGGCGTGTACGGCATGCTCGCCCTGTCCATTTACCTCACCCTGTCCTGCGGCCTGCTCTCCCTCGCCAACGCCGCGTTCATGGGCATCGGCGCCTACATGAGCGCCATCGCCACCCTCCAGTTCGAATGGCCGTTTGCCTTCGCCCTGTTTCTGGGAACCGTGCTGCCGGCGGCGGTGGCGTTCCTGATCGGGATTCCGGTGCTGCGCCTCTCCGGCGTCTACCTCGCCATGGCTACCCTGGGTTTCGGAGAAGTGGTGCGCGTCGTGCTGCTCAACCTCGACATCACCGGCGGCCCCCTCGGGCTGAACGGCATACCGCCGCTCACGACCTGGTGGCACGTCGTGCTGGCACTCGCCCTCACGGTCGCCCTGCTGCAAGCCCTGCGCCGTTCCCGCATCGGGCGCGCCTTCGAAGCCATCCGCGAAGACGAAACGGCCGCGCGCCTGATGGGCATCGCCACCGACCGCATCAAGCTGCTCGCGTTCGTGCTGGGGGCCGCCATCGCAGGACTTGCGGGGGGGCTCAACGCCCATTACACCTTCACCCTGAGCCCCGGAAACTTCGGGTTCGAAAGCGCCGTGGACATCCTGACCATGGCCGTGCTGGGCGGGATCCAGGGCGTGGCGGGGCCGTTGCTGGGAGGCGCCATCCTGACCCTCCTGCCGGAGCTCCTGCGCGGCCTGCAGGAATTCCGGATGGCGGCCAACGGCCTCATCCTGATTGCCGTGGTCCTGTTCATGCCCCAGGGCCTGTGGGACCCGGCCCGATTCCGGCGCTGGCGGAGAAGCCGGGGGACCCGTGCTGAAGCTTGAAGGCCTATCGCGCCAGTTCGGCGGGGTTCGCGCCTTGGACGACGTCACGCTGACGGTGCATCCGGAGCAGGTCTATGGGCTCATCGGCCCCAACGGTGCCGGGAAAACCACGGTGTTCAACCTCGTCACCGGCCTGTTCCCTCCCACCGGCGGCCTCCTCGAGTTCGACGGACGCAGCCTGCAGGGCGTCCCCCCCCATCGCATCGCGCAGCGCGGCATCGCCAGAACCTTCCAGAACATCCGCCTGTTCCAGGAAATGACGCTCATCGACAACGTGATCGTCGGCATGCACGCCCATCTGCCCTATCATTTCTGGGACCTGCTGCTGCGCACCCCCGCCTTTCGCGAAGCGGAGCGCCGCGCGCGCGCCCGTGCCCTTCAGCTGCTCCACCGCGTGGGCCTCGGAACGCTGTGCGAAGAGCTTGCCGGCAACCTGTCCTACGGCAACCAGCGCAAGCTTGAAATCGCCCGGGCCCTGGCGAGCAGGCCCCGGTTGCTGCTCCTGGACGAACCCGTGGCCGGCATGAATGCCACGGAAAAGAACGAGATCATGGCGCTCATCCGCTCGCTGCGCCAGGACCGCCTGACCGTGTTCATGATCGAACACGACATGCGCTTCGTCATGGGCCTGTGCGACACCGTCGCCGTCCTCAATTTCGGACGCATCATCGCGGAAGGCAAGCCCGCCGAGATCCAGGCCAATCCCGCCGTCATCGAAGCCTATCTCGGCCAGGAAGAACCCGCGTGAACGACGCACGGCCCCTCCTGCAGATCGACGGCCTGAGCGTGGCGTACGGCCACGTGGAGGCCGTGAAAGGGCTCTCCCTCGACGTGCGCGCGGGCGAAATGGTGGCGCTCGTGGGCGCCAACGGGGCCGGCAAAAGCACCACCCTGCTGGCCCTCTCCGGCCTGGTACGGCCCCGTTCGGGCAGCATCCGGTGGGAAGGCCAGGACATCACGCGCTGGCCCGCGCACCGGCGCGTGGCAGGCGGCCTGGTCCAGGTGCCGGAAGGACGGGCCATCCTGAAAACCCTCACGGTCCGGGAAAACCTGGAACTGGGAGCCTTTCCCCGGGGCGGCAGGCCGGACCTCGGCCCCGTGTTCGAGCGTTTTCCCATCCTGCGCACCCGCGCAGCCCAGCTCGCAGGCAATCTTTCCGGCGGCGAGCAGCAGATGCTCGCCATCGGGCGCGCCCTGCTCGCCGAACCCCGGCTGCTCATGCTGGACGAACCATCCATGGGGCTCGCCCCCCTGGTGGCGCGCGAGATATTTGCCATCCTGCGGGAAATCCATCAGCAGGGCATGACGGTCCTGCTCGTGGAACAGAACGTCCGCCAGGCCCTCAAGCTCGCGGACCGCGCCTACGTGCTCGAAACCGGCACCGTCACGCTCGGGGGGCCTGCAGCCGACTTGGCCGACGATCCGCGGGTGATCGCCGCCTATCTCGGCGGCTGAAGCGTCGGGTCAGAGGTAAATCGAAAGGAATTCCAGGGTGCGCCCCCGCGCCAGCGCGGCGGACGGCTGGTGGTACATGGCGCGGGCCCAGCAGTTGAAGCCGTGGTCCACGCCCGGGTAGGTCTGCACCCAGGCGTCGGCTTTGGCTGCAAAGGCCTTGGAAACCGCCTTGACGGCGGCGGCAGGGATCAGCCGGTCCTGCTCGCCGAAATGGAACAGCAAGGGACATCGGATCTGTTCCGCGCGCGCCAGGTATCCGTCGATGCCGGCGCCGTAATAGCATACGGCGGCATCCACGCTGCCCGTGGCCGCGAGCAGGTAGGAAAGCAGCCCGCCCATGCAATACCCGATGCTCGCCACCTTGCCCGACTGCCCGGGCAGGGCACGCAGGGCTGATGTCGCCGCGGAAAGGTCGCGCACCGCGCGCCCGAAATCCAGCCCCGCTTTCAGGACCCGCCCTTTGGAAAAACCGTCATCGTCATATCCCAGCTCGACCCTGGGCTGCTGCCGCCAGAACAGGTCGGGCGCCAGAACGGTGAACCCGTCCATGGCGAACTGGTCCGCCACGGCACGGATGTGGTCGTTGACCCCGAAGATTTCCTGGACCAGCACGATGCCCGGTCCGGTGCCGACCGGCGGCAAACTCAGGTAGCCGCCGAAAGTCCCGCCGTCGGGACTGTCGATCTCTATCCAGCGCGCGTTGTTCATGGACTTCCCTCCAGAAAATTTTGAGCCGCGGATTTTCTCACGGGGGACTGCAGAAATTCTACCGGCGAAACATATCGAAAATTTGACAAATCATTTCGCCTGATCGGCGGCCGCCTTTTCCCTGCCGGCGACAGACTGGGAAGATGACGACCGCATTGGACCTGCTGCAACAGGTATTCGGATACCCGGCCTTTCGCGGTCATCAGGAAGCGGTCGTGACGCACCTGGCTGCGGGGGGACATGCCTTGGTGCTGATGCCCACCGGCGCCGGCAAGTCGCTGTGCTACCAGATCCCGGCCCTGCTCAGGCCCGGCGTCGCCCTCGTGGTTTCTCCGCTCATCGCGCTCATGCAGGACCAGGTGGCCGCCCTGTCGGCCCGCGGCGTCCCGGCGGCCTGCCTCAATTCCACCCTGTCCCAGGCGGCCCTGCGGGACTGCCAGTCGCGCCTGCACGGCGGCACCCTGAAACTGCTTTACGTGTCGCCCGAACGGGTGGCCCAGGCGGGATTCCTGGCGCTGCTCGAAAGGCTTCACGGGGGACGGCAGCTCGCCCTGTTCGCCATCGACGAGGCCCATTGCATTGCCGAATGGGGACACGATTTTCGTCCGGAATACCGGCAGCTGGAAGTCCTGTGCCGGCGTTTCCCCGAGGTTCCGCGCATCGCCCTCACCGCCACGGCGGACCTGCAGACCCGGCGCGAAATCGTGGAGCAGTTGCACCTGGAACGCGCCGCGCAGTTCGTCAGCAGCTTCGACCGTCCCAACGTGACCTACGGCGTCCTGCCCAAGCGCAATCCCGCAGCCCAGGTCGCTGCATTCCTGCGCGTACGCCACCCGGGCCACAGCGGCATCATTTACTGCCAATCCCGGCGGCAGGTGGAGGCCACGGCCCTCTGGCTGCAGCAGCAGGGCTGGCCGGCCCTGCCCTATCATGCGGGGCTGCCCATGGAACTCCGGGAACGGCACCAGCGTCGCTTCCTGCGGGAAAGCGCCCTCGTCATGGTCGCGACGGTCGCCTTCGGGATGGGCGTGGACAAGCCCGACGTGCGTTTCGTCATCCATCTGGAATGCCCGAAAAATCTGGAAGGGTATTACCAGGAAACCGGACGCGCCGGGCGCGACGGCTTGCCGGCCGAAGCGCTGTTGCTGTATCACCCTTCCGATCTGGCTGCCCAGGCAGTGCGCCTTCAATGTCAGAGCCGCTCCCCGGAAAGGCTGCGCACGGAGCTGGGCCGCCTGAAGGCCCTGGCGCGCTACTGCGAATCCGAAAGCTGCCGCCGGCAGATCCTGCTGGACTATTTCGGCGAACGCCATGGCGGAGATTGCCGGCGCTGCGACAACTGCGAGGAAGCCTGCAGCACCTGGGGCGGACCTCCGCGCCGCCTCCACGGGATCACCTTTGCGGCGGACCAATTCACCCCGGGGGTGCGTCGAACCCGGTAAAATGGCACGGTCATGCCCGGATGGTGAAATTGGTAGACACAAGGGACTTAAAATCCCTCGGCCTAAACAGCCGTGCCGGTTCGATTCCGGCTCCGGGCACCATTCGGTCATAGGGGTCATTAACGCTGGCCCGCAATTCCTCGCAGCAAATGAGGGCAATTATTTTTTGGATTTCACAGATGAATAGAAGATTTTTTCTGCTGTCGGGATTGGGCTTTATCTTATGTTCGTCACTCCCATTATTTTCAAGAAACAAGTCCTTGATAATCATTGATGGCTGGGTATTGAAACGCGAGGACCTTCAGTGATTCTGGATCTAGACACCAATAACACCGATGATTTTAAAAACAGCGTTTTCGATTTCTGCATTGTCGGGGCAGGTGCCGCAGGAATCACTCTGGCGTTACAGTTGCAAAAGGCAGGGTTTAAAATCGCATTATGCGAAGCAGGAGGCATCGATTACTCGATTCCCTCCCAGGATCCCTATAAAGGAAATGTGATCGGGGATCCATACTTCACTCTCGAAGGATCGCGTCTCAGATATTTTGGCGGAAGCACCAATCACTGGGCCGGGTGGTGCAGGCCTTTTTCTTCTGTGGATTTTTCTCGCGGTTATCTAGGGGAAGAATACCAGTGGCCGATTACGGAAAAAGAGCTGAATTCGCATCTTGATGAGGCAAGTGAAATTTTGGAGATCGCAAATGATTTTGAATATGGAAGTCATTTAACGGATCAGATTAAAAAGATAAAAATCCAATTTTCACCTCCGGTACGTTTTTCAAAAAAATTCAAAAGCGCCATAGACAATTCAAAGAACATTGTCCTTTTCTTGAATAGCAATTTATTTGACCTGGCCGGAGACGCTAATCGTATTTCTTCGGCCACATTCAAAAGCTATACCGGAAACATTTTAAACATCACCGCAGGCAAATTTATCCTGGCCATGGGCGGCATTGAGAACTCCCGGTTCTTGCTATGGTTTAGAGAAAAATACGGGGACAAGTTTTTCAGTGCATCCACGCCTGTCGGCAACTACTGGATGGAACACCCGCACTTCACCTTGGGACAAGCCATCGTAGAGTACCCCATCGGCAATACAAGGTTTTATTCATTAACCGGCAAAGCGCAAATCCAGAAGGGCATACTTGGCTGCAGTTTCAGATTCGATTTGCAGCCGGAGGGCAGCACAGAGGCCATGGTCAGGGAAGTCAGTTGCCTTGCGCCCAAACTGGGGAAAAAACTTTCCGACTTGGCTGAAAAGAATTTAATTTGTGGCGTCAGGTTCAGAGCTTCCTGGGAGCAGGCTCCAACCTATTCCAATCAAATCAAGTTAAGCGATTCGCTGGATGCTTTCGGAATCCCGAGAGTCAATCTCTATTGGAAAAAGGAGCCTCTGGACCGCCTGACACTGACTGAATCAGTCAATGCGTTTAGCCGCTGGGTCACACAGGAAAACCTTGGGCGGATCCGATTGAAAAGCTGGATCGTCAATGACCTGGATTACCCGGCCAATGACGAGTTGGCAGGAAATCATCACATGGGAGGAACCCGGATGGCATCAACCCCAAAATTTGGGGTTGTCGATAAAAACTGCAAGGTTTTTGGCTCGCAAAACCTCTATATTGCAGGTTCGTCAGTTTTTACCACCTCCGGATCAAACAACCCAACTCTGCCCATTGTTCAATTGTCATTGCGGCTGGCTCAGCATTTAATGGCTTAACGACCCATTTTCTGTACGAGGTTACGATTGGCGGTGACGCGCCAGAAATTTGTCCAGCTGATTGGCGAAGGCCTTCCGGTCGCTGTGTGAAAGTGGAGCCGGGCCACCGGTATTCACCCCGCTGCTGCGCATCTGGTCCATGAAATTGCGCATGGTGAGCAGGGCCTCGATCGTGTCGCCCGTATAGACCTGACCGCGCGGATTGAGTGCGTGGCCTCCCTTGGCAAGCACTTCGGATGCCAGAGGAATGTCCGCCGTAATGACCAGATCTCCCGGTTGCAGGCGCTGCACGATCTCGTTGTCCGCCACGTCAAACCCATGTTGCACCTGCAAAGCCCGAATATAAGGCGATGGGGGCGTGTTTTGCAGGGTATTGGCAATCAGCGTGGTGGTCACTGCGGCGCGCTCGGCGGCACGGAATATGATTTCCTTGATGACGCCAGGGCATGCGTCCGCATCAACCCAGATTTTCATGTGTGACGCTCTTTAAGGGCTTCCGCGTTTGACGATGGTTTTGTTTTCATTCGGCCTTCGACGCAAGTTACCGCACTTCCTCCCAACCATATCCGATCATTCTCGAACCGAACTTCTACACGGCCGTCCCGGCCAACACAACGTCCCTGGAATGCCAGGTACGATGTTGCCGGCAGCAGACGATGACGGCGAATCAGGGCGGCCACGCTTCCATTGCCGCTGCCGCAAACCGGATCCTCCGGAACCCCGGCAGCAGGCGCAAACGACCGGACTTCGATTTCCCCTTGCCCACCCAGGGCAAACACTGTGACCCCGACAGGGCCTTCAAGCCTGGACAGCTGTCCCATGTCCGGTCTCAGCGCCAATACCGAAGCGACTGTGGGGAGCTGCAGGGTCAGCCATACGGGTCCCACATCCACAAGGGACGCAAGCTTGATGTGGTCGTCGCCGATGCCAAGGGCAGCAATTGCCGCCGGCACAAGTTCCGCGGTCTCGAGAAACGCAGGCTCCGGCAGTTCAAAAAAGAGCCGGCCGTTTTCAGCGCGCAGCGTGATCGATCCCTTTTCACATTCCTGGACTAGGAAACCTGGGGCCTTTGTGGTCAGACCACTTTCCATCAAGGCCCAAGCACTCCCCAATGTCGGATGTCCTGCAAAGGGCAGCTCCATTCTGGGAGTAAATATACGCAGGCGGTAATCGGCTTCCTCACTCGAGGGTTTGCAGACAAAGGTGGTTTCAGACAGGTTGGTCCAATTTGCAATAGCCTGCATCTGGTTCGTGGACAGGTGGTCGGCTTCCAGGATCACGGCCACGGGATTCCCCATGAAAGGGACTTCCGTAAAGACGTCGACCTGTTTGAATGGAAGTTCGTCTGGATTCAATATGCCCTCCCTGTTGCCTAAGATTTTGCCTCAAATGATCTCTATGGGGGCAATTCCAGTCGTAGCGAGTTCATCGAGGCCATGAATAACAAACTCGCACTTCGGCCGTGCCGGTTCGATTCCGGCGCCGGTGCCATCGGACGCCCCGGCCCGCGATCCCTTCGCGGCCGCATCGCCTCACGTGCCGGGCTTTTCTTGAGGCGGCTCAATTTTCAGGGCAGCCTTCTCCCCCAGAATGGAACCGAAGACGAACTTCCGGGGAGGGATGCCATGTGCCACATCAGCCAATATCTTTCAGCCGAGCACACCCAATGCGACACGCTGTTTGCCGAGGCCGAAAGCGCGGTCTCCGAGGCGCGCTGGGAACATGCGGCGTCGCTGTACGGCAGGTTCCGCGAGAAAACGGAGCATCATTTCCAGCGCGAGGAAGGGGTGCTGTTTCCGGCTTTCGAGCGGGCCACGGGCCTCAGCGCGGGGCCCACGGAAGTCATGCGCAGCGAGCACGGACAGATGCGGCGCCTGTTGTCGCGCCTGGACAGCGCCCTCGCATCGCGCGATGCGGAACGGTTCCTGGGAGAGGCCGAAACGCTCCTGACGGTGATGCAGCAGCATAACCTGAAGGAAGAGAACATGCTCTACCGCATGGCCGGGCAGGTTCTCGCAAGCCAGGCCGACGCCGTGATCCGGAAAATGAAATCCGTCGGCAGCCCGGCCTGATGGGACACGATCTCGTTCTGGACGTCCGCGATCTGGAACCGCCCGAACCACTGGAAGCCGTCCTGGAAGCGCTTTGCACCCTGCAGGACGGACAGCGCATCCGCATGATCCACCGGCGCGAGCCCCATCCGCTCTATGCCATTCTCGCGCGCGACGGATTTGCCCATGAAACCGCAACCACTGAAGCGGGCGATTTCGAGATCCTGATCTGGCGTCCGCAAAAACCCTGACACCCTGAAGCCATGCTCCCCCTCGGACTCTCCTTC
>JAKBBG010000083.1 GCA_021826025.1 Pseudomonadota bacterium
GGAACAGGGCGATTTCGCGCGCCTTGCGTTCGTCGTTGAGCACCATCACGTCTTCGCCTGCCACAGGCACTTCGGTCAGGCCCTGGATTTCCACCGGAATCGACGGACCGGCCTCCTCCACGGCATGCCCGGCCTCGTCCACCATGGCGCGCACGCGCCCGTAGGAGGCTCCGGCGAGCACCATGTCGCCGCGCCTCAGCGTGCCCGACTGCACGAGCACTGTGGCCACCGGTCCGCGGCCCTTGTCCAGGCGCGCTTCGATCACGATGCCCTTGGCCGGGGTGTTGCGCGGAGCCTTGAGTTCAAGCACTTCGGCCTGCAGCAGCACGGATTCCAGCAAGTCGTCGATGCCTTGTCCGGTCTTTGCCGACACCTGGACAAACTGCGCATCCCCTCCGTACTCTTCCGGCAGGATGCCGTGCGCCACCAGCTCGCTTTTGATGCGATCGAAGTTCGCTTCCGGCTTGTCCATCTTGTTGACCGCCACCACGACAGGGACGTGGGCGGCCTTGGTGTGGTGGATGGCTTCGATGGTTTGCGGCATCACGCCGTCGTCGGCGGCCACCACCAGAATCACGATGTCGGTCACTTTGGCGCCGCGCGCCCGCATCGCGGTGAACGCTTCGTGTCCCGGCGTGTCGAGGAAGGTCACCATGCCGCGCGCCGTTTCCACGTGGTAGGCGCCGATGTGCTGGGTGATCCCGCCGGCTTCGCCGCTCGCCACGCGCGTGCGCCGGATGTAATCCAGCAGGGACGTCTTTCCGTGGTCCACGTGGCCCATCACCGTCACCACGGGTGCCCGCGGCTCGAGCACGGCATCCTCATGATCCTGCCCGGTTTCCGCGAGCAGGGCTTCGGGGTCGTCGAGCTTGGCCTGCTTGGCCACATGGCCCAGATCTTCCACCACGATCATGGCCGTTTCCTGGTCGAGAACCTGGTTGATGGTCACCATCATGCCCATTTTCATCAGCGCCTTGATCACTTCGGCAGCCTTGACGGCCATTTTCTGGGCAAGCACCGCCACCGTGATGGTTTCGGGAACCAGCACTTCATGCACGATCGGTTCCGTGGGAACCGAGAAGGCGTGGGCCGCCTGATCGTTCTTGTGATGCTTGGCATGGCGGGCCTTGGGGTCGCGCCAGGAGGACGTGGGGGCCGCGTCGCCGCGGGTTTTCAGGCTGCGGCGCTTGGCGCCGTCGTCCATCCAGGTGGACGGCTTCTCGGTCTTTTTCCCGGTCTTCTTGACTGCCGCCTTGTCCTCGGGCTTGGCTGCAGGCCGGTGCAGCGTTCCGGTCTTTTCCGCATCCGCCTTCGCTCCGGCCTTTTCGGCCTGCGTGCGGGCCGAGGCGGCCTTGGCTTCCGCCTGGGCCTTTTCCTCCGCTTCCTTGCGGGCACGCATGCGCGCATGCTTGTCCTGGACATCTGCGGTCTGGCGCGCCTTGAGCTCCGCCTGGCGACGCGCTTCCTGTTCGCGCAGGGCGCGCTGTGCATCGTCGATGGGGCTTGCCGGAGCAGCGGCAGGAACGCTTTCGGCTTCGACAACCGTCTCCGCTTCTGCTTCGACGGCAACCGGCGCCGCTTCCTCAATCGTTTCCGGCACAGGGGGGGCCATGGCCACCGGCGCTTCGGGTTCCGGCACCGCGACTTCCGGCACCGCCTCGGCTTCTACCGCAACACCCGCGTCCACGGCGTCGCGCTTCACCAGCACGCGCTTCTTGCGCACCTCCACCTGGATGGTGCGTGCTTTTCCGGTCGCGCTGTCCGCCTTCTTGATTTCGCTGGTCTGCTTGCGCGTCAGCGTAATGCGCGTCTTTGGCTCGGATCGCCCGTGCTGCTCGCGCAGGTGGTCAAGGAGTTGCGCCTTGTCCTTTTCGCTTACGGCATCTTCGGCCGCAGACTTGTCGACTCCCGCCGCACGCAACTGCACCAGCAGCGTGTCCGGTGTCACTTTCAACTCAGCTGCAAGATCAGCAACCGTTGCTTTTGCCATTAATCCTCTCCGAATCCCTCACTCAAACATCGGCGCTCGCGCCGCCATGATGAGCTCTTTTGCCCTTTCCGCCTCGATGCCTGCCAATTCGGACAGTTCGTCGGCGGAAAGGTCGGCCAGATCCTGCACCGTTTTGACACCTTTGGATGCCAGCAGTAGCGCCGTTTCAGAATCCATGCCGGCCATGCTCTGCAGATCCTCGGCGGCGTGTTCCACCTGCTCTTCCGACGCGATCGCCTCCGTCAGCAGGGCGTTGCGCGCCCTGCTGCGCAATTCGTTGACGGTGTCTTCGTCGAACGCCTCGATTTCCAGCATTTCGTTTTTGGGAACGTAGGCCACTTCCTCCAGGGTGCTGAACCCCTCCTGGATCAGGATGTCCGCCACCTCCTCGTCCACGTCCAGGCGCTCCACGAACAGGTTGCGGATCTGCGAAGATTCGGCAGCGTCCTTCTCCTGGGCCTGGTCCTGGGTCATGATGTTGAGCGTCCACCCCGTCAGTTCGGAGGCGAGCCGGACGTTCTGGCCGCTGCGGCCGATGGCTTGGGCGAGCTGCTCTTCGTCGACCACCACGTCCATGCTGTGCGCGTCTTCATCCACGCGTATGGAATTGACTTCGGCCGGCGCAAGCGCATTGATCACGAACTGGGCCGGGTCTTCGGACCACAGGATGATGTCCACCCGTTCGCCGCCCAGTTCGGCCGTGACGGCCTGCACGCGCGATCCGCGCATGCCGACGCAGGTGCCGATGGGATCGAGCCTGCGGTCGTTCGACTTCACGGCGATTTTGGCCCGGATGCCGGGGTCGCGCGCCGCGGACTTGATTTCAAGCAGCCCTTCCTCGATTTCGGGCACTTCCAGCTCGAACAGTTTGACGATGAACTCCGGGGCCACGCGCGAAAGGATCAGCTGGGGGCCGCGGCCACCGCGTTCCACGCGCGAAAGGTATCCGCGCACGCGGTCGCCGATCCGCAGGTTTTCCCGCTGGATCATCTGGTCGCGCGGCAGCAGGGCCTCGATGCGTCCGGACTCGATGATGGCGTTGCCCCGGTCGATGCGCTTGACCGTTCCAGTCACCAGGCTTTCCTTGCGTTCAAGAAAATCGTTGAGGATCTGCTCCCGTTCGGCATCGCGGATTTTCTGGAAAATCACCTGCTTGGCCGCCTGGGCGCCGATGCGTCCGAAATCGACCGGTTCGAGCGAGTCTTCGATCACGTCTCCCGGCTGGACATCCGGATTGCGCTGCACGGCCTGTGACATGGGCATTTCCTGGAATTCCGAAAGCCAGTCGGCATCGTTGACCACCCGCCAGACCCGGAAGGAGGTGAAGTCGCCGGTTTCGCGGTCGATCTTGACCCTCACGTCGATGTCATCCTCGCCGTGCTTTTTACGGGTTGCAGATGCCAATGCCAGTTCCAGCGCGACGAAAACGATGTCGGGATCGACATTTTTCTCGCGGGCCAGCGCATCCACCAGCATGAGCACTTCCTTACTCATAACGCCTCCAATCAAATCTCCGGAACGAGGTTGGCACGGTCAATGCCGGAAACCTCCATTTCGATGGCAGTGCCATCCACCTCCAAAACCAGCTTGCCGTCTGCCAGGGACACGATGCGGCCGGCAAAGTTGCGCTGCCCCGCGCGCGGCACGCGCAGGCGCAGCTTGATGTCGCGTCCGACAAAGCGCTCGAAATCGGCCGCCCGCCTGAGCGGCCGGTCCAGCCCGGGTGAGGAGACTTCCAGACGGTCGTAATCGACGCCTTCCACGGCGAACAGCCGGGTCAGCTGGTGGCTGACCGCCGCACAGTCATCGACGCCGATCCCGCCGGCTTTGTCGATGAATACCCGCAACAAGCCGCGCCCGGCCCGTTCGAAATCCACGAATTCGTAGCCCAGACCGGTCACGGTTTTTTCGATCAGTCCTGCAACATCCATCCCGACCAGCTTCTCCAGCAGCGTGAGCAAATAAAAAATGGGCTTGAAAGCCCACTTTTTTACAACTTCTCCATCGAGCTGGGTATTATAAAGTATATTTGATCCAGCTGTCCAGAAACTGCACGCCCCAGTGCACCCCGAAGCCCGTCACGTCCGACCCCACGGCCCCCAGCCCCCCCTCGTTGCTCGAAGCGGACAGGTCCATGTGCAGCCAGGGCCCCTCCCCCCGGAAACGGGACAGGAACCGTGCGGCCAGGATATGGTCGGCCGTGCCGTCGGCCGTGCACTGCTTTACGTCGGCGATCTTGCTGTCGAGCGCCGGATCGTAGTCGGGCGCCAGCGGGAACGTCACCACCCGTTCCCCCGACACCTCGCCGGCGCCAACGGCGATCTGCGCCAGGGACCCGTCCGTGGCAAACACGCCGCTGTAGCGGCTGCCAAGGGCGGTGTGCATGCTTCCCGTGAGCGTGGCGAAATCCAGGATGAGTTCCGGCTGGCCGCGCGAGGCCAGCGTGAGCGCATCGGCAAGCACCATGCGCCCTTCGGCGTCGGTGTGCACGACTTCGATGGTGGTGCCGTTGAGGGCGGTCACCACGTCGTTCTGCTTGTAGGCGCGCGGACTGATGTGGTTCTGGGCTAGCGCGAGCCAGCAGTCCACTTCCAGGGGCAGGCGCAGGCGGCTCACGGCGGACAGGATGCCGAGCGCCACCGCCGACCCGTTCATGTCTTCGTGCATGCCGTACATGTATTTGGCCGGCTTGAGGTTATGCCCTCCCGTGTCGAAGCAGATGCCTTTGCCCACCAGCGCCACGCGCTTCAGGGCGCGCGGTGCCCGGTAGCGCAGGTGCACGATCGCCGCATCGGGGTCGGCGCTGCCCTGGGCCACGGCCACGAATGCGCCCGCCCCCAGGGACTTGAGGCGTGCCAGCGGGTATTCGGTCACGCGCCAGCCCCGTGCGCGCGCCATCGAACGGATCAGGCGCCGGTAGGCGCCGGGAGTGAGGTCGTTGGGCGGAATCCGGGTGAGCGTGCGGGCGAGCGTATTGCCTTCCGCCACGGCGCGCGCTGCCGCGAGCCGCGCCGCGTCCGGACGCGCCCCCTGCAGGAAAATGCGGCGCAGGGCCGGCCCGGGCGTCTTCTTGCGGGTGGGCAGAGCGACACTGTTGACCAGGGCCACGTACGCCGCGGCACCTGCCGCGGCATCGGCTTGCGGCCCCGCAAGGCACAGCCCGAGGTTCGTTGGCCGCTCCTCCAGAAGCAGCGCCAGCCCTTTGCACAACAGGGTTTGCCGCTGAAACGGGGTCTGCCCTTCTGCGAGCCAGACCCAGGCGAGCATCATGCCGTCGTCCCGTGTGACCGCCAGCGGCTGCTGCTGCAGGGACTGGGGCTTGTCGCCGCGCCGGCGCAAGGCCGCCTTCAACTGGGACAACCCCGACAGCTCCGGCGCCTGCGTCCCGGGCTCCGCGGTCAGCACCACCAGCGCATGGCGCACGCCCGCGGGGAATTCGTCCGGGCGCCGGCCGTTCAGGACTTCAAGTTCCGGCAACGGGGCCGGCAGCAGCGCCGAGACGGGAGACATGACATTGCGGGGCATGGGATGACATCCTGTGAACAGACTTCGGGATGGTATCATGCGCCCATGCAACCGTACCTTCAGTTCGTTCGCGACATCCTCGAGCGCGGCACGCACAAGACCGACCGCACCGGCGTGGGCACCCTGAGCCTGTTCGGATACCAGATGCGATT
>JAKBBG010000017.1 GCA_021826025.1 Pseudomonadota bacterium
ATCCCACCGAACTCAAGCTGACGCATCCCGACCAGCGCCGGATCGTGGAAATGGCCGGGAAAACCCTGGAGGCGATGCAGCAGGCCTGTCCGGTATCCATGCTGAATGCGTCCCCCTCCACAGAGGCGCGCAACATTTCGGAACGCCTCGTGCGCCAGGAAGACGAAGTGGTGATCGAAGTGGACGCCGAGCTCCTGAACGTTCCGGTGGGCAAGGAACATAAGACCCTTCCCGTCACCTACCGCTGCGAGTTTCGCGACGGCAGGATGATATGGGGCGTGTGGGCCCGCGGCATGGTGGGAGAGTGGGGCTGGTTTCAGGGTACCGCGCTCAATGAAGCCAACCTCGGAACGCCCTTTCCGGACTGAGCCGGAGTTCGCGACCCCGCTTCCCGGGAACGCAGTTTCCGGGAACGCGGCGGAATGGTCCTGAACCTTTAATTCCGGGAAATCGCCCCCATATCCGGTTCATGGAAACCATTCGACAAACCGCCGTGGCGGGGCTTTTCTACCCGGATACCGGGAAAGCCCTGGACCGGGCCGTACAGGCACTGCTGGCCAAGGCACCGGCCAACCCCGTCAGGCCCAAGGCACTCATCGTCCCCCATGCGGGCTATGCCTATTCGGGCCCTGTGGCAGCCAGCGCCTATGCCACCCTGCAGTCCGGGGCCGACCGTATCCGACGGGTGATTTTGCTGGGACCGACCCATCGGCTGGCGTTGCGCGGGCTCGCGTTGCCGGACGCGGACGCATTCGCCACGCCCCTGGGGCTCGTTGCGGTGGATCGCGAAGCGGTACGGGCGATCGCGGACCTGCCCCAGGTGCAGGTGAATTCGGCTGCCCATGCCCAGGAACATGCCCTGGAAGTGCAGCTGCCTTTCCTGCAGGTGCTGCTGGGGGACTTTTCCTTGCTGCCCCTGGCCGTGGGCCAGGCCACGGCCGAGGAAGTGGCCCAAGTGCTGGAGCGCCTCTGGGGTGGCGAGGAAACCCTGATCGTGGTGAGTTCCGACCTGTCCCACTACCTGTCATACGACAAGGCCCAGGTGATGGACCGGGCCACGGCCCACGATATCCTGCGCCTGCAGCCCCTTGTTTCCTATGAACAAGCCTGCGGGAGCACCCCGGTCAACGGGTTGCTCCTGGCTGCGGCACGCCGGGGTCTCGAGCCCCATCTGCTTGACCTGCGGAACTCGGGCGACACTTCCGGAGACCGTCACCGGGTGGTGGGCTATGCAGCCTTTGCGTTTGCCCAGAAGGCGGCCTCGTGAACGCACGGAAGGATATCCTGCACGCCATCGCGCATGCCGCCATCGACCGGGCATTGGGCGGCCATGCCACGGCAGATGAAAGCGCCGGATGGCTGGACGAGCAGGGCGCCACTTTCGTGACCCTGACGCGGCAAGGCCGCCTGCGTGGCTGCATCGGCACGCTTGAAGCCCATCAGCCCCTCAAGGATGACGTCAAACGCAACGCGCGCGGTGCGGCCCTGCACGACCCCCGCTTTCCCGCGCTTGCCCGGGAGGAGCTGGCCGACACGCAGGTCCATGTGTCCGTGCTTTCCCCGCTGACACCCCTGGCGTGCGAGGGCGAGGCCGATGCACTGGCCCTGTTGCGGCCTGGTGTGGACGGCGTGCTTCTGGAATTCGGCGGCCACCGGGCCACGTTCCTGCCGCAAGTCTGGGAGCAGCTGCCCGAACCGCGTCAGTTTCTGACGCAACTCAAGCGCAAGGCTGGTCTTCCCGCTGATTTTTGGGCGGAAGGCCTGCGCTTGTCCCGCTACGAGCTGCGTTGACATGAAAGCGGAACGTTTTCCCGAACCGGGGATCACCGGGCTGCCGGCCCGCTACTGGCACCAGCTGGAGGACGGGCGCATCCAGTGCGACCTGTGCCCGCGCGACTGCAAGTTGCACGACGGGCAGCGCGGCGCATGTTTCGTGCGTGCCCGCGCCGGGGACGAACTGGTACTGACCACCTACGGACGAAGCTCCGGCTTTTGCGTGGACCCCATCGAAAAGAAGCCGCTCAACCATTTCCTTCCCGGTTCCACAGTGCTGTCATTCGGGACGGCGGGGTGCAACCTGGCCTGCAAGTTTTGCCAGAACTGGGACATTTCGAAAACCCGGGATTTCGACCGTCTGGCCGACCAGGCGAGCCCGGAAGCCATCGCGCAAACCGCGCAGGCGCTGGGCTGCCGCAGCGTGGCATTTACGTACAACGACCCGGTGATTTTTGCCGAATACGCCATGGACGTGGCCGATGCCTGTCATGCGCGCGGAATCCGTACGGTCGCAGTGACGGCAGGCTATATGCGTGAAGCGCCCCGACGTGATTTCTACGCCAAAATGGATGCGGCCAATGTGGACCTCAAGGCGTTTACGGACGCGTTCTATTTCAAGCTGACGGGCGCCCGCCTGGCTCCGGTCCTGGACACGCTGCGCTACATCCGGCATGAAACGTCCACCTGGCTGGAAATCACCACGTTGCTCATCCCCGGACACAACGATTCGCCGGAGGAAATCGCCGCCTTGAGCCGCTGGATCGCCCGCGAACTGGGGCCTGATGTGCCGCTCCATTTCACGGCCTTTCACCCGGACTTCAAAATGACCGGCGTTGCGCCGACTCCGCCGGAAACGCTGCGACAGGCCAGGCAGTCGGCGCTGGAGGTCGGACTGCTGCATGTTTATACGGGCAACGTGCACGACGAGGAGGGCGGAACCACCCGCTGCCCCAGCTGTTCCAGTCCGCTCGTGGTGCGCGACTGGCACGAAATCCGCCGGTACGAACTGACGCCTGCAGGCGCATGTCCCCGGTGCCAGACGACTTTGGCCGGACGGTTCGGGAAATTCGAGAACCGCACCGGGATCCGGCGGTTTCCCGTCAAGGTGCAGGGAGAAGCCCTGCAGCGGCTCCCTTAGGCGGAAGCCCCCTTGAGCAAGGCGACGACTTCATCGTCGCTGACCTGGTCGAACTCCTCATAGAACTGGCCTACGGCATAGAAGCGTTCCGGCGCATGCAGGCAGATCACTTCGTCCGCCAGTTCGGTCACTTTCCGCAACGCCTGTTCGGAGGCCACCGGCACCGCACAGACCAGCTTTGCCGGTTTCCTGGCCCTCACCGCATGCAGGGCGGCAATCATGGTGGCCCCCGTGGCGAGGCCGTCGTCCACCACGATCACCACGCGACCGGCCGGATCATGGGGAGCCCGGCTTGGGGTATAGCGGGCCCGACGTTCCTTCATCAACGCCAGCTGTGCATTTTTTTCCGCAGCGATGTAGCTCGGGTTGGCCATGAATTTCGTTTCGTCAGCGAGGTAAACCCAGCCGCTCTCGTCTACCGAACCCAGGGCGAATTCAGGGTCCCCGGGGGCGCACAGCTTGCGAACGAGCACCACATCCAAGTCTCCGCCCAGGAATTGGGCCAAAAGCACGCCCATCGGGACGGCTCCCCGGGGGATGGCCAGCACCAGCGGATGCTGCTTGCGGAAATGGAGGAGTTTTTCTCCAAGCCGCCTGGCGGCGTCCGTCCGGTTTTCGAAACGCATGAACGCCTGCCGGTGAGGGGCCATCAGCTGATTGTCAGCTGCCTGGTGCCGCTACCGGACTTCTTCGGGAGCGTAAGTTCCAGCACGCCCTGGTCGTATTTGGCGGATGCCCTGGCTTCATCCACGTCGCTGTCCAGGATAAAGCTTCGGTAGGCCGTTCCCTGGTAACATTCGCGCCGGATCACCTTGTCATCCTTTTTCTCTTCGGATTCGCGCTTCGACTCGGCACTGATGGACACCCGGTTGCCTTCGATTTCCACCTTGATGTCTTCCTTTTTCACGCCAGGCACTTCAGCGCGAACGGTGTAGGCGTCTTTGCTTTCGGTCAGGTCGATCTTGATTTGGGGAGGGGCTTCCGCATCGCCTGAAATCGGTTGCATCCAGAGTCCCTTGAGCCAGTCGTCGCTGAACAAAGGATCGAATCGGCTCAGGCGGGCGAAAAGCGGGTCGCGTCGAACGAGGGTTGCCATGATCGTACTCCTTGAATGGATTAGTGAAGTTCGCTGTTGAGTCGGGCATCCACCTCCGCTTCGGCCTCCAGCCAATCGACCACGGGGTCGCCGCCGGCAAAGCCTCGCCGTTCGGCGCGGTAATAGGCAGCGACGGCGATACGGTGTTCGCGGTCTTCGGCGTTTCCGGAGCAATGCGCCGGCGCATGGGGTGCGGCGACGGATGCAGGGACGTTCTTCTTGGGGTGATGGGCAGCAGGGCGGGACATGGGAGTCTCCTTGTAACTGGGAGGTTACGAATGAAGTCTAAGAACTTCAAGGTTAGGAAACTGTGTCAATTTGAAAAATACGTTCGAATCCGTATAAGTATTTACACGTATAGGGAAAAAATGGCCAGGCAGCCCGGCGTTAAGTGTTCGCACGTACTGTTTGCAGGAAAGGGAACTGATATCGTTTTCACATCCTCCCCAGCCTTACGAAGGGCGCCATGAAAACAAGCCATGTGCCACCCGGATTCCAGCCGATCCGGCACGAAAGGATTATCGAAGAACTGGTCCACGACGCATACAAGCTGCGGGGAAAACTGCCCGACCCCACCGTCTGTCCGACCTGCGGCGCCGTCTTCCGGGGCGGCCGCTGGCAATGGCTCGCCGCCGTACCGCCGGATGCCCACCAGCATCTTTGCCCTGCCTGCCTGCGTTTGCAGGACCATTTTCCGGCGGGGTATGTTTTCGTCAGCGGCGATTTTTCAGCGGCACACCGGACTGAAATCCTCCAGCTGATCCATCACGAGGAGGCCCACCAGAAGGCGGAACATCCCCTCAAAAGGGTCATGGCCATCAAGCCCGAAGAGGGCGGGATACTGGTCACCACCACGGACATCCATTTGGCCCGTGGCATCGGAGAGGCCTTGCATCGGGCCTACCAGGGAACCCTGGAATTCCATTACAACCCCGAAGAGTTCCTGCTCAGGGTCCGCTGGAGCAGGGACTGAAGCGGCCTACGCCTTCCAGAATGGGGGGGCCTCCCCGAGCGCCTTGAGGGCGGGAGCGAGGCGCGTTTTGGCGGCCGCGCGGACCCTGCCCAGATGCTTGAGCAGGTTTGGCATCCATCTTTCCAGTTCCGGCGATTCGTGCGCCAGTCGCACCAGTTGTTGAACCCCGGTGCTGCAATCGATCAGGGTTCCCAAGGCATCCTGGGCAGCCTGCAGGCGCCCCAGATAAGCCGAGACTTTTCTGGGCGGATAGAGGGCGCTGAAAAATTCGCTGGCGTAACGCAGCTCCTTGATGCGTTTGCGCAAGGCGTGCTGTTGTGCCAGGGTTGCCTTCTTTCGCGCAAGCTTCAGCACGCGGCGGCGGCGCTGCTGCAGGGATCGATCCGCGAACGCATGGAGGGTCGTGGGCGGTGGCTGGTCCGGCAACGGCAGGCGGAGCGCAGCGCTTAGCGAGGGCAGAAAGCCTGCGTACGGGGGGGTCGCCAAGTCGCGCAGCAGGGTGCGGCAACGGCGCTTGCGCGCATTGTCGCAGGCTGCGGCGAAATGCCGAGCCGCCTCCTTCTCAAGCTGGGGCATCAGGGTGTCTCCCAGCACGTCCAAGTCCCTCACTTGCCCCAGGCGCGCCGCGATTTTTTTGGCTGCCCGATCCAGGGGCTTCCACCCGCTTTCGTCAGCCATGGGCGAGAAGGCCTTGCGGGCTGCGCGAAGCCGTCGCAGGGCAACCCGTGCCTGATGCACGCCGTGCCGGTCGCAATTTCCCTTCTGAACCAGGGTCAGTGCCTGCGCAAGGCGGCAGGTACAGTCGTCCAGCACCGAGTGGAAGGCCTGATAGGGAGAAACGTGTGCCGCGAATCCGGTCATCACCCTGTTTCCGAGCGTTCGGTTACCCGCCGCCTTTGAGGCCGGGCAGGAAGTCCTGAAGCCCGCTCATGAAGATTTCCACGGCGACGGCGGCCAGCAGCAATCCCATGAGCCGCGTTGCGATGTTGACCCCGGTTTCACCGAGCCAGCGGCTGGCAGGCGCCGCAAGACGCAGGATGACCCAGGTCGCGAAGGCCACCAGAAGGCAGCATACGACGATGGCGCCCAAGTGGGCGGGAGACGGCCTGGCCGTGGCATAAATGATCGTGGTGGAAATGGCCCCGGGGCCCGAGAGCAGGGGGATGGCGAGCGGCACCACGGCGATGTTTTCCTTGCGTTCGGCTTCCCGCACCTCTTCGGGCGTCTGGCCTTCGCGGCTGGGAAGCGCATGCATCATGGAAATCGCCATGAGCAGGATGAGTATGGCACCACCCACCTTGAAGGATGCGATCGTGATGCCGAAAAGGGCCAGGACCGGTTCGCCCACCAGGGCCGAAAGGACCAGGACGATTGCCACGGACAGGCTGGTGACGCGGGCGATGTGCTTGCGTTCCGCCACCGTGTAGCGGGCGGTCATGCTGACGAAGGTGGGCACCGAGCTGATGGGGTTGACGATCACCATCAGGGCTACGAAGATTTTGGCATATTCGCCGAAATGCAGCATGCGTCTGACTCCCTGCCCGCGAAACATTTGGAATACATGAGTTCACTCTACCATCATTTGGCGCCAGGCTTCGTCGAGCGGCTGGGCGCCGGGTTCGCGTTCCTGCCGCGCTTTGCGGAACACGTCGCACCCGAACTGGTGGAAGCCGTGGGAGCCATCGCAGCATGTGCTCCGTTTCGCCGCATGGAAACGCCGGGCGGCCGTCGCATGTCGGTGGCCATGACCAATTGCGGCGCATGCGGATGGGTGTCCGGGCGTTCCGGCTATCGCTATGCGACGGCCGACCCGCACACGGGCGCTCCCTGGCCTGCCATGCCGGAACTGTTTTCCCGCCTCGCAGCCGGGGCGGCGGAGCGGGCCGGATTTTCCTGCTTTGATCCGGACGTGTGCCTGATCAATCGCTATGAGGTGGGATCAAGATTGACGTTGCATCGCGACAGCGACGAACTGGATTTTTCCGCCCCCATCGTTTCCATTTCCCTCGGCTTGCCGGCCCTCTTCCAGTGGGGGGGGCACAGCCGCTCTGACGGGACGCTGCAGCTGGAACTTCGCCACGGCGACGCGCTGGTCTGGGGCGGGGTCGACCGGTTGCGCTATCACGGCGTCCTGCCGTTGCGGGACGGGGATCATCCGTTACTGGGACGTTGCCGCGTCAACCTGACATTTCGCAAGGCCGGCTAGCGAATGTCCGGCACCCTCAGGACAGGGTCTGCTTGAGCTTTTCAGCCTCAGGGATCTGCTGGGCAAGTTCGGACAGGGCGTGTACGGTCAGGGTTGGTTCGATGCCCCAGGGGTCGAACACGGCGTCCGGGCTGCGCCGGACCCAGGCTCCGCTCATGCCGGCGGACATGGCGCCGATCACGTCAAAGGGGTTGCCGGAGATCAGCCAGGCGCAGTTGCCGGTGGCGCCGGTTTTTCGAAGGAAATGAGCATAGACGGCGGGATCCGGCTTGAAAGACCGGATGTCGTCCACGCTGATCACCCCGAGAAAGAAATGCAGCAGTCCGGCATGCTCCAGCAGGCGTTCCACGGCGTCGGAGCCGCCGTTGGAAAAGGCATACATGCGGAAGTTTCCGTATTGCAGCAGGCTCAACCCGGCGGCGGCATCTTCGAAGGGGGGGAGGGCGCGGTAGGTCTTCAGGAGCTGCGCCTTTTGCGTTTCGTCGAGAGGGATCCGCAGTGCGCTACAGGTGTAATCGAGAGACTGGCGGATGCAGACGGCAAAGCTGTCGTAGTGGCGCATCAGTCCGCGCCGGAAGGAATATTCGAGCTGCTTGTCCCGCCAGGTTTTGGCGAAAACCTGCGCCTCCTTCCCCACCAGGCCGGTGAGTGCTTCCACCACGCCGTTGGTGTTGAGCAGGGTGCCGTACACGTCAAAGCCAAGCGTTATGTTCATGGGCGGTCTTGAAGGGTCCAGAGGCCAGCGCTCGGAATCATTTTAGGCTCAAAACTGTCCGAGTGGCACAAAAAGCCCCTCGGAGATGTGCAGGGCGCCGCTCAATCGGCCAGCGGGTCCGGACGGATCTGGATTTTGAATACCTTGGGTGATGCGTCCTTGCCCCCTTCTCCATGAAAGTTTGCCCGCGTTCCCGAAGTCGTCCAGAGCCCGCGGCCTTTCCACCCCCCTGCGGGATCGTCGATGCGACCGTCCACGTTCTTGGTGAAAAAACCCATGGGATACGGCACGTGCAGGGTTACGAATTGTCCGTGCACGAGGGCAAGCAGGGACTCGCCGCCGTTCGTGCAGGCGATCGGCACATCGTTTCCGAGCCCCAGCGTGTTGAAACGGTCCACCCAGATGTAATAGGCATGGTCGGCGCTGCCGCTCGGGTCCACCCCGCGAAACTGCGGGCCTGGGAAACGGTACAGGGTCCATCCTTCGGGGCAGAGCTTTCCTTCGGCGGCACCGGGCCCATTGAGCGGACCCTGGCATTTGCTGCGGTCGAAGCTTGCCATGTGGCCGCTCGACAGCACGGTCCAGACCACGCCATTCGAATCCACGTCGACCCCGCGCGGGCCGAATGCGCCTTCAGGAGGCTGGTAGATTTCGGCCAACGCGGTGTGGATGGGGTCGGGGCCGGGTTTAATGCGGATCAGGTAGCCCGGCTGGTCCATGCGCGAAAATCCCACATCCATGGACTGACCCCAGATGCTGTCGTCCACAGGGCTGGGCTGCACGCCATAGAAGGCGGCCATCACGCGGGTGTCTTTCGCGGGGTCGGGCGGTTCTCCCTGCTGCACGTAATCGTCCCGTTTTCCGTTGCCGTTGGTGTCCACCACGATCGGCGTCCAGCCTTGCGCAAGCTGCGCCTTGCCGGTCTCCAGATAGCGTCGGCTGTCGAACCATCCCACCACCCCGCTGGCCGGAGGGCCTGCGCTTGTCCACAGCGTGTTGTCGCTGTCATGGCCGAAGTAGAGGTGATGGGTGCTGAAGCAGGTGTCGATCAGGTGCCAGGTTTTGGACGAAGGGTCGTACAGGGTGAGCTGGCGGAAGGATTCGTCCAGCGGCAGGGCCTGGGCTGCAGGGAGCGTGGAACCACGCCTGCAGAATGCCGGGTTGGCGGCAGGCCGGATGCGGGCAGTGAACCAGACCCGTCCTGCTTCATCCATGATCAGGTTATGGATGCTGGTGTGGCCGTCCCAGATGCGTTCATCGCCCCAGTAGGCGGAAGGGCCTTTGCCGACAGCCAGCTGCGAAGGCGTTGCGGGGTCCAGGTAGGGCATGCGGATTTCGGAGGCCACGTTGCGGACCGGATCCAGGGTGGGGACGAAGTCGCTGCTTTCCTCGGGAGCCCCCCAGATCAGGCCGTTGGCGTTGACGGTGGGATTGCGCTTGTCGGTGGAAATGGCGTCGTGCAGGTAATGTTTCGGCGACGACCAGTCCCACAGCGTATAAACGGCATTGCGTTCGAGCCCGGTCGGACGCGGGGGCGTTTCGAACGGCAGGGCTCCTTGCGCGATACGGTCGGTCCAGTGCGAAAACAGGCTCAGCCCCTTTTCCGGCCCGAGGCGGGCGAGGACCGTGGCCATGTATCCCATGGCCTGTCCGGCCTGGGTGCGATAGGCCCAGGCGGCGAAGGAATTGCCGTCCCCAAGGCTGCTGAAGAACGTCGGCACTTCGCGCACCCCGCGCGACCCCAGGGCATGGCAGGACTGGCAGCCATTTTTCAGGGTGTCGATCCAGTATCGCTGGGATTTCATGAAAGTCGGAATGCCGTTTCCCTTTTCTCCCGTGCCGGGAAAATCCTCGGGCTTTGGGATTTCCAGCAGGGAGTACCAGTAAACGCCCGGATAATAAGCGGCAGCGGTGCGTTCGTCGGGAGCGGGCACGGCGCTCAGGTCGAGGCGTTCTCCGGGTTTCGCATCCACGTGCCGGGAATCCACCAGACCGTAACCCCGCACCCAGACCTGATAATGGGCAGAGGGAAGATCGGGGATCAGGAAGCGTCCCTGGTCGTCAGTGGCCACGATTTTTGCAAAGCGGGTGGGCAGTTCCGTCGTTTCCGCAATGACCCACACGCCAGCCTCAGGTCCGCGGGGGCTCTCCACCGTGCCGCCGATGTCGTGAGCCGAGATCGGAAACAGGGCCGCGCCCCAGGCCGGGAAACTCAGGACCCAGACGGCGAACAACGGACCCCAGCGCTTAGTCCTCATGCCACTTCTCCATTTGGTCGGCCATCCAGGCCGCATCGGCTTCTCCCGTGGCCCTCAGGTGACGCACCACGCTGTCGCGATTCTGCGGGGGCTGGTTCTGGCTGATTTTCCATTTTCCCACGAGCCGTTCCACCACCATTTCGACTCCGACCACGGCCTGGATGATCTGATCGACGTAAGCCGCAGGCGCGTCATGGATGGACCAGGGATGGGGCAGGGCGCTTTCATGCTGGCGCGTGAAATGCGCGAGCTGTTCGCGCAGCCAGCCCGGATCGTCCACCGCGCGCAGGGTGCCGTGAGCTTGTACCACGGCGTAGTTCCAGGTGGGGACCACTTTGCCGTGCTCGCGCTTGGTGGGGTACCAGGAAGGGGTGATATAGCGTTCGGGACCGTGAAAAATGGCCAGGGTGGGGCACGCTTCCTGCATGTCTGCCAACAGGGGATTGGCCCGAGCCACGTGCCCACGCAGGGTGCCGTAGGGGGCAGGGTCCGTTGCCAAGTGTAACGGTATCAGGTTGGCGCTGAGGCCGGCCCGGCCGTGCGTCACCACGGTGGCGAGCGGCCGGTTGCGGATCAAGTCCTGCAACAAGGCCGGGTCGGATACTTCAAAGTGTTTTGGAATGTACATGTGTCGTGGTTGAAAACAATAAAAATGAAGAGGTTACCAAAGTTGAGAGGGGCCCCGGGAGTGGCTTTTCTGGGAATGGCGGAATGCGCAGAAGAGAGGGTGCCTACCATAGTCAGTTACAAAATTTGTTGACTAATATCAAAACCCCTTGACGATGCTCATTGCAACGCCGCGAAAAATGCGCCCATAATCCCCCAATTCTAATCTGATAGTCAGTTTGATTATTCTGAAAATGGGGAAAGTCTACCCTCGAAAAAGGGGAAATTATAGGGATGTTGCCAAGTGAAACATATTGTTTTGAAAGGACTTTTTGTTTTATGGCCCGAGTGGGCGCTGGCCTGCGACGGCGACTGCGGTTCGAAATGGGCGCTGCTCAATCCCCGGGGGCCGATTGCCGCCCATGAAAAAGGGCTGATCATCACGGCCTTTGCCCTGATGTTGCTGGTGGTGGTTCCGGTCATATTCATGACCATAGCCTTTGCCTGGAAATACCGGGCTTCCAACAACGACGCCTCCTATGCGCCCAAATGGGACAATTCCACCAAAATCGAGGCCGTGGTTTGGACGGTTCCTGCGGTGATCGTTGCGATTCTGGCCGCCCTGGTCTGGAAATCCTCCCACGAGCTCAGTCCCTACCGCCCCATAGCTTCCGCCGCCAAGCCGGTTCAGGTCGAGGTGGTTTCCATGAACTGGAAATGGCTCTTCATATATCCGGACCTGGGCATCGCTTCGGTCAACCGGCTGGTGATTCCTGCCGGCGTCCCGGTCAGTTTCAGAATCACGTCTGACGCCGTCATGAGCTCCTTCTTCATCCCGCAGCTCGGGGGGCAGATCTATGCCATGGCCGGCATGCAAACCCGCCTGCAGCTGGTGGCCGACCAGCCCGGCTCTTACCAGGGCCTCAACACCCAGTTCAGCGGAGACGGGTTTGCCGGCATGCATTTCGAAACCGTGGCGGCATCGAACCAGGATTTCGACGCGTGGGTGGCCCAGGTACGGCACAGCAGCATGCCCCTGTCCGAAGACGCCTTCAAGGCGCTGGAAATTCCGAGCGAAAACGTGCCTCCACGGTACTTTTCCTCGGTGGAACCACAGCTGTTCGAACGCATCATGCAGAAATATCTTCCCAATGCCGACGCGACCCGCTCAGGTCATCGCGGCATGCACTCCGCGATGTGACACAGAGAGGACGCACTGGCGATGAATGAAACCCTGTTCGGCAAACTGACGCTTTCCGCAATACCCTACGACAATCCGATCGTGATGGGCGCCGTTGCGGGGGCGACCGCCTTGACCCTGCTGCTGCTGGGAATGATCACCTATTTCGGAAAATGGCGCTATCTGTGGACGGAGTGGTTCACCAGCGTCGATCACAAGAAAATCGGCGTGATGTACATCATCCTGGCGTTGATCATGCTGCTGCGCGGGTTTGCCGACGCGTTCATGATGCGCCTCCAGCAGGCCATCGCGGCCGGCGGGGCTCTCGGTTATCTGCCGCCTTATCATTACGACCAGATTTTCAGCGCCCACGGGACCATCATGATCATTTTCGTGGCCATGCCGTTTTTCATCGGGCTCATGAATCTGGTCGTGCCGTTGCAGATCGGGGCGCGGGACGTGGCTTATCCGTTCCTCAATTCAGTCAGTTTCTGGCTGACCGCTTCCAGTGCGGCCCTGGTGATGATTTCACTGGGTATCGGCGATTTTTCACATGCCGGTTGGTCGGGCTATCCGCCCCTTTCGGAAAAGCAGTTCAGCCCGGGGCCCGGTGTCGACTACTGGATCTGGAGCCTCCAGCTGGGGGGGATCGGCACCCTCATGACCGGCATCAACTTCTTCGTGACCATCCTGCGCATGCGCACGCCGGGAATGACCCTGATGAAGCTGCCGGTGTTCACCTGGACCATCCTGGTGACCAACGTGCTCATCATGCTGTCGTTCCCGGTGCTGACGGTCGCCCTGGCCTTGCTGACCCTGGATCGTTACCTCGGCATGCATTTCTTCACCAATGACCTGGGCGGCAACCAGATGATGTTCCTGAACCTGTTCTGGATCTGGGGCCATCCGGAAGTCTACATCGTGATCCTGCCGGCTTTCGGAATGTTTTCGGAAGTGGTGTCCACCTTCTCGGGAAAGCGGCTTTTCGGATACCACTCGATGGTCTATGCCAGCGTGGCCATCGCCGTGCTGTCTTTCGTCGTGTGGCTGCACCATTTCTTCACCATGGGTGCCGGGGCCAACGTGAACGCGTTTTTCGGGATCGCCACCATGGTGATTGCCGTGCCGACCGGCGTGAAAGTGTTCAACTGGCTCTTCACCATGTACAAGGGGCGGCTCGAGTTCACGACCCCGGTCCTGTGGACCCTGGGTTTCATCATTACGTTCTGCATCGGTGGCATGACGGGAGTCCTGCTGTCCGTGCCGCCCGCCGACTTCGTTCTGCATAACTCGGAGTTTCTGGTGGCGCATTTCCACAACATGCTGATACCCGGGGCGTTGTTCGGCTACTTTGCAGGTTACGCGTTCTGGTTCCCCAAGGCGGTCGGCTTCCGGCTGGATGAAAAATGGGGGAAGCGGGCATTCTGGGCCTGGCTCGTCGGTTTCTATCTGGCGTTCATGCCGCTGTATGCCTTGGGTTTCATGGGCATGCCGCGCCGCCTCGTGCATTACGACAATCCGGCCTGGCAGCCGTACCTGCTTGTAGCCGCACTGGGCACGGTCGTGATTCTGGTGGGCATTTTCTGCCAGATCATCCAGCTGGTAGTGAGCATCCGCAATCGCGCAGCCTTGCGTGACTTGACCGGAGACCCCTGGAATGGCCGCACCCTCGAGTGGTCCGTATCGTCGCCGCCACCCTTCTACAATTTTGCCCATCTGCCCAAAGTCCAAACGCTGGACGCGTTTGCCGACATGAAGGAACGCGGTGTGGCCTATGAAGTCCCTGCTTCCTACCAGGACATCCACATGCCAAAAAATACGGGTGTAGGCGTGTTTCTGGGGGGCATCGCCTTTGCGTTCGGGTTCGCCATGGTCTGGCACATCTGGTGGCTCTCGCTGGCTGCGGCGGGCGGCGTCGTGGCTGCGCTGATCGTGAGGGCCTGGGATGACTCCGTGGACTACATCCTGCCGGCGCAGGAAGTCGCCCGCATGGAACGGGAACGCCGTCAGCTGCTGGCAGCCCACGGGCACCAGTCCAGCGCTTCCACAGACCCCCATTTGGCGCCACAAGGGTAAATCATGACAACGCTTGCTCACGCACAGGACAGTCTTTCCCATCACGACGGCCATGATCCGATCGGCAATGCGACGTTCGGGTTCTGGCTGTACCTGATGACCGACTGCATTTTGTTCGCTTCGATTTTTGCCACCTATGCCGTATTGGGGCACAACTTTGCGGGCGGACCGTCCGGTCACGAGATTTTCGATCTGCAATACGTGTTTGCCGAAACCATGTTCCTGCTGTTTTCCAGCACCACCAACGGCATCGCCATGCTCGCCATGTACCGTAACGCGCGAAGCCAGGTCGTCAACTGGCTGACCGTGACCGCCCTGCTTGGTCTGGGTTTCATCGTCATGGAAGTCAATGAGTTCATGCACCTGATCCAGGAAGGAAACGGCCCCGACCGCAGCGGGTTCCTGTCGGCATTTTTTACCCTGGTCGGGACTCACGGCGCCCACGTGAGCGTCGGGCTGCTGTGGATGCTGGTGTTGATTTTCCAGGTGATGGGAAAAGGGCTGACAGCGCCGGTGCGATCGCGCCTGATGCGATTGAGCCTGTTCTGGCACTTTCTGGACCTGATCTGGATCGGCGTATTCACTGTGGTTTACCTGATGGGAGTTCTGTGATGGCACACCCTGTTCATGATGCGTCCGGCGCAAGTCACGGGTCCCTGAAAAGTTACGCCACGGGTTTTGCGCTTTCCCTCATTTTGACGGTGATCGCCTTCGGGCTGGTGCTGGACGGCATGCTGCCGCGCGGGACCGTCGTTGCAGGGATCGTGGTGGCGGCCGTGGTCCAGATGATCGTTCAAATCCATTACTTCCTTCACCTGGACACCTCATCGGCGCAGCGGTGGAACGTCATGGCCCTGCTGTACACGGTGCTGATCGTCGCCATTCTGGTAGGAGGAACGATGTGGATCATGCTGAACTCGCAGCTGCACATGATGGGCGGCGCGATGCACATGGGACATTGAGACCTGTCGTGATTTTCAGGGACTATTTGTCGGTGGCCAAGCCAGGCATCGTGCTCGGAAACTTGGTCTCTGTCGCCGGAGGGTTCTTTCTCGCGTCCCGCGGAAGGATCGACTGGCGCCTGCTGCTGGCCACCGGACTGGGCATCGCCCTTGTGGTGGGCTCGGGCTGCGTCTTCAACAACTGCATTGATCGCGACATCGACTGCAAAATGCGCCGCACCTGCCGGCGGGCGCTGGTGGAGGGCCGCATTTCCCTGCGGGCGGCACTCGCGTTCGGGGTTTTGCTGGGGCTCGCGGGCAGCGCATTGCTGTACGGGCATACCAATCTGCTCACGCTGGGCATCGTGCTGAGCGGCTTCTGCATTTACGTGTGCGTCTACAGCCTGTACATGAAACGCTATTCCAGCTATGGAACCCTGGTGGGCAGCCTTGCGGGCGCCGTGCCGCCGCTGGCGGGTTACTGTGCTGTCAGCAACCAGTTCGATCTGGGCGCCCTCATGCTGCTGATCATGTTCAGCCTGTGGCAATTGCCCCACGCTTACGCCATCGCGATTTTGCACCTGCAGGATTACAAGGCCGCGAAAATCCCCGTGCTGCCTGTGGCGAAAGGCGTACCGTTCACGAAGAAGCGCATGGCCCGATATGTGGGGGTTTTCATGCTGGCTTCCGTTTTGCCGACCTTCAGCCGCTACACCGGCCTCGGTTATCTGGTCGTCGCGCTGGCGCTCGGCGGCTACTGGCTTTACGTGGCCTGGAACGGACGCAATGCAGTGGATGATCGCCTCTGGGCCAGGAAGCTTTTCCTCTTTTCCATCGTCATGATCATGGCGCTCAGCTTCATGATGTCTCTGGATTTCGGGCGTTTCCCAGCATCGTTCCCGCGCATTTGAACACTACCCCCTTGGGCGTATTGCACAGACCGGGGGGCTGTGACACGCTGGCAATTTTTTAGAAGAATTCCAAAAAACCACCGAACAGGCCATGAATACGCCCACTTCCCATGATCGCCAGCGGCTTCCCATTTCCACGAGCCTGGAGTTCCTGACCGAAGTCACGCATACGGCGAAGCCTCCCAAAAGCATGGACCAGCGGACGGTCTATGTCAGCGTGCTCGCGCTGGGCATCGGGATACTGGCGGCGATCCTGGCACAGTTTCTTCAGATGCTGATCGGCTTCATTACCCACGTGGCTTTCTACGGAGATGTGGGCTGGTCCCTCGTGTCGCCGGCCCACCATGCGCTGGGCCCCTGGGTCATTGCCATACCGGTGCTGGGCGCGCTCGTCATCGGGCTGATGGCGCGCTATGGTTCACCGGCCATTCGCGGGCACGGCATTCCCGAAGCCATGGAACAGATCCTCGTCAACCGGAGCCGGATCCCGCTGAAAGTGCTGTTCCTCAAGCCGCTGTCTGCGGCCATATCCATCGGCACCGGAGGCCCGTTTGGCGCGGAAGGGCCGATCATTGCGAGCGGCGGGGCGCTGGGGTCGGTGGTGGGCCAGCAGGTGCGCGTGACAGCTGACGAACGCAAGGCGCTTCTTGCGGCCGGTGCGGCGGCCGGCATGACCGCGACTTTCGGAACACCGCTGGCTGCGGTGCTGCTGGCCATCGAGCTGTTGCTGTTCGAGTTTCGGGCGCGTTCCTTCATTCCGGTATTGGCCGCCTGTGTGGCGGCGGCCATGATGCGGGCGGGCCGGGACGGGTTCACTCCCTTTTTCCCCATGCCTGCGCTGCCGTGGCCGGATATCGGCGCCATGCTCGCCTGCGTTCCGCTCGGACTGGTTGTGGGGCTTGTGGCCGTCCTCATCACGAGAACGCTGTACGCGGTGGAAGACGGGTTTGCAAAGCTGCCGCTGCACTGGATGTGGTGGCCGGCGCTCGGGGCCGTGGCAGTGGGCGTGGTCGGCTATCTGGTGCCCCGGACGCTGGGCGTTGGATACGACAACATCACGGACGCCCTGGCGGGGCATCTGGCCGGGAAGACGCTGTGGATTCTGGGAACCGCCAAACTGGTGTCGTGGACGATTTCCCTGGGAAGCGGAACATCCGGCGGTACCTTGGCGCCGCTCATGACGGTGGGCGCCTGTCTCGGGGCGGGCCTGGGTTACGCGGCCGAGATACTCTTTCCCGGGACAGGGCTTCATCCCGAGCTGGCCGCACTGGTGGGGATGGCGGCCATTTTCGCAGGTTCTGCGCGGACGCTTTTCATGGCGGTCCTGTTTGCGATGGAAACGACCTGGCAGTTTTCCGCCATGCTGCCGTTGCTTATCGGTTGCGGTACGGCTTACCTGGTGTCCAGCCTTGCCATGCGGCAAACCATCATGACGGAAAAAATCGTACGGCGCGGGGTGCGCGTGCCAAGCGACTACCACAGCGATTTCTTTCTTCAGGAGCACGTGGGAACCTATGCCCAGCGCCCTGCCGTTTCACTGCGGGAGGACCAGACCCTGGGCGATGTGATGGTCTGGCTCAAAAGCGGGCAGCCCGGCAGCCTGCATCAGGGCTATCCGGTGGTGGACGCGCAAGGGCAGGTACGCGGCGTTCTCACCAGAAAGGACCTGTATCTGGCTTCGCATCCGTCCCAGACGCCGCTGCGCGAATTGCTGGGACGCCCGGCCATGGTCATCGCGGAAGAGGCGGACCTGCGCCAGGCCATCAGAATGATGGCGGCTGCCAACGTGGGGCGATTGCCGGTCATGGCGGGGGACGGTTCGGATGCGCGCCTGTGCGGGATGCTGACCAGAAGCGATGTCCTGGGAGCCTACCGGCACCGGCTGATGGACCAATATCACGCAGACGAGCCCGCGCGACAACCAGGCTAACCCGCCTGGAGATGCCGCTGCAGGAAAGACAACGTGCGATCCCAGGCCTGCCTGGAGCATTGGGCGTCGTGAACTTCAGGGCGCATCTGGTTAAAAAAGGCGTGGTCTGCGTCGTATTCGTAGATTTCCGGCGGGTTGCCTGCCGCTTTCATGGCGTTTTCCAGAGCGCGCACGGCGTGCGGGGTGACCCAGGTATCCCGTTTCGCGAAGTGCCCCTGGAAGGGAATCCGGATCTGTGCAGGGTCGGCAAACTCCTTCGGCGGCATGCCGTAAAAGCAGACGGCTGCCGTCACTTCCGGAACATGCACGGCGCTGGCGACGGCAAGGGCACCCCCCATGCAAAATCCCATGACGCCGACCTTCGGACTTGAAGCCCCAAGGTACCGGACGGCGCCGCGAATGTCCTGGTGCGTGGCCCCTGGAAAATCGAGTCCGGTCATGAGGTGGCTGGCTTCATCCGCATCTTGTGCGATGCGGCCTTCGAAAAGGTCCGGGGCGAGCGCATTGTAGCCCGCTTGCGCCAGGCGGTCGGCGATGCCGCAAATCTGGGCGTTCAACCCCCACCATTCCTGTATCACCACGACACCGGGACGGCCGTTTCCTGCGGTCGCAAGGTATCCGCGGCAAATGCCGCCGTCCGGGCGCCCGAATTCGATCATGGCCATGGCAGGCCTCCGTTTTGCATGAACATCAGAGAAACGCTTCCGCACGCACTGTGGGCAGGGCTTCAAAACCCGGTTTCGCAAAGTGAAACCCCTGAAACAGGGAAATCCCGGCATCCTTGAGCCAGGACAGCTCTTCCCGGGTCTCCACCCCTTCGGCGATGATGTCGATGGCAAGCTCCCTGCAAACCTGAACGATCCCTTTGACGATGGCCTGTCGGGGGCGGTTCTGGTCGATTCCGTGCAGCAGTTTCATGTCCAGCTTGATGAAATCGGGCTGGAATTCACTGAGCAGATTCAACCCCGAGTAGCCAGCGCCGAAGTCGTCGATGGCGGTGCGAAAGCCCAAGCGGCGGTATTCCTGGATGATGGATCTCAGATGCGCGTGATCTTCGATTTCTTCCCCTTCGGTGACTTCGAAAATGATGCGGTCGATGGGAAATCCGAACGTTCTGGCCGAGGCCAGAGTCGTGCGGATGCACAGTTCCGCCTTATAGACGGCGTTGGGGTAAAAGTTGATGTTGATGTTGACCGGGATTCCGAGGTCCACGGCCATGCGGATGATCTTGACTCGGCAGGCCTGGTCGAATCGGTAGCGGTTGTGGTCATTCAGCCGACCCAGAACATGACCCGCCGGTTCGTTGGCAGGCCCGCGGACGAGCGCTTCATAGGAAAAGATGCTTCTGCTCCCGGTGTCCACGATGGGTTGGAACGCAAAGGAGAAATCCATATCAAGGCCTGCACCCTCGAGACAATGGGCGCAAGAGAGTTCGACAAAATCATCGGGATCCATGGGGACCTGCGGGTTTCAGTGAAGTCAATCGGGGCTGCGGCCAAGGGTGCGCAGCCGCCAGGCGGCAATGAGCCAGCCCGCCATCATGAGCAAACCGCCCAGGGGGGTGATCATCCCGAGCCAATGAAGATCGGTGAGGGCGAGCAGGTAGAGGGAGCCTGAAAACAGGATTGTCCCCGTGCCCATCAAGGCGAGCGCAAGGCCCAGGCCGGACAGACGCAGTGCGCCCAGCCCGATCAGTGCCAGTGCGTGCCACATCTGATATTGCACGGCTGTATGCCACCATTCGAGGGCAGGGGGCGACAGGACGCTGCGCAGGGCATGGGCGCCAAATGCACCGAGGGCGACGCCAGCGGCGGCGAGCAGGGATCCGGCAATCAGGGCGGGGGGAACCATGCCGGATATATAGCATCGTCACCCGGTCGCGTCAAAGTGCGTGTTTGACGAATTATTGCAGGCCCTGTCGTTGCAGCGGGAAGCGCCTGGGTCCGCAGGGTCAATGCAGTGCGTAAAGCGGCCCGCTGCCCTGGGCGACTGAAGCGCCATTCAGCAGGAAGGCGATTGATTTCCCGTAGAAGAACGGCATGCCGAAATCGATGGCTCCCGAATTGCCCATCCCGGCGATGTCGTTGATGGCCGTATAGGTCGAATTGATGGCATAGGGGCTGATGACGCCGATCGAAGTCTGGATGGAGGATGGCGCGGTCAGCACGTTGGAAGTCAGCATCACCGGACTGAGCAGGGTGTATTGGGGTGGCGTGTAGTCGCCCTGTCCGTCCGTGCCCATGCCGGGAATCACCAGGAAATTGTAATTGGATCCGCTGTCGAGATAGGACGAGGGGGAGGGCATGCCGTTGTAGGTGGCCGTGAAGTCGCCGTACCCGTCTGCGGGCATGACGCTGTAGCCTTGCAAATTGTTGTTGGCCTGGGTGTTGATGCCAAACGTGAGCGTGCCTGTGGCGGATGGGCATCCCATACCGGATATGGCGGGCATTTGCAGGATGGCGCCATTGTTGTCGGCGTAGAAAAAGGCCACGGGGTTGCTCACCTGGCTGCTGGCGGGCGGGGACACTGACATGAGCGAGCAGTTCGCACCGGAACACGAATAATAGGTCCCTTCATCTGCGACAAACAGGCCCAGACCGAGCAATCCGTTCCCACCGATGCCGTTGAGCGTTCCGATGTTGGTGCCCCCATTGGAGCAGGAAACAGGCGCGGGAGGCAAAGTCAGGGCATTGTCGTCGTCGATGATTTCCACAGGAATGGCGCGGGTGGTGGTTTCACCCCCGATCTGTACCGTGGCGGAGAAGACCCCGCCCCACATGTACCCGCTCAGAAAGGAGGCGCATTCGGCCAAAGTGCCTGCGCCCGAAGTGGAAGGGTTCAGTGCGAGCTGGGGCTGAAGCACGCTGTGCAACACGCGCAGACCGTACGAGCCGGTATCCACGACCACGTGATCGATGGTCTGGCAATGCTGGTTGCCGTCGCAGAGGGTCACGGAAACGAAAGGCAGGTTGACGGTGGTGTAAGGGTTCGACGATGTCGCGACCGCGGGGTTTTGGGCAACGGATATCAGGGTCTGGTTGCTGGCTACGCTCGGCGCCGTCGCGGCCGCATTGCAGTCCCCGGTGGGGATGGGTACGCTGCTGGTGCTGCTGCCGCCGCCACCGCCGCCACCGCAGCCTGCGAGGAGCAGGGCGACTGCAGCAATCAGGTGGGGAAAGCGCCGGAATCGGGCGCTCACGGATCGATTCCCAGGGCGGAAAGGGAAACCCCGTTCGGGACGAGCGCCGGTGCGTATGCGGTCCCCGTGTAAGCGCGCATGTGACCCTGCATGTGCACGACCAGTTTGGGCGTGTGCAACTGAACCGGAGCGTTCCTGCCCATGGAGGTGTGCGTTTGCATGGCACTGGCGTATTCCGGGAAATAGGTTCCCAACAGCAACTGCTGGTCAGGAATGACAGGCCCTTCCCAACGCACGGCAAACACGATGCCCCCGGAGGAATATTCGGTGACCGTGACGTTTTGCGACGTGAGCACGGTCTGTTGTTGTACGCCCTGCGGCACCTGGACCAACTGGTGCCCGAGAGGCGCGGCAACCTGGCCTTCCCGTTGAATGTCTGCAGCCGGCGCACCGAGGGCGGCAAACAGCGGGTTTGCCCCAGCCAGCATGAGCGTTGCCGCCAGAAAGGCTGTCCTGGGAAACGGCAAAAGCATCAGCGTGCGCTCCATCACCTTGGGAAAAAGTCTTGCCGAAACGGCAATAAGATGAGGGTAGCATCATAACGAGACGAGCGACTCACCGTCAACGCAGGAGAATGGCCAGCCGTTGTTGATGGCCTATACAGGGAGAACCCCCATGAAAAGAAAGTGCCTTGCGCTGCTTTGCTGCATTTCCAGTGTGCTGCCTGCGTGGGCCGGCATGGTCGTGGGTCAGCCCGGGTTCTACGGCGTGATCGAGCTGGGGAACGCACCGGTGCCCCAGGTGGTTTTTCCTCAGCCCGTCGTGGTCCAGCCGGCCCCGTACGGGGTGGTGCTGCCGCCGCCCATCTATTTGCGCGTGCCGCCGGGCTACGCGCGCCATTGGCGCTGGCATTGCCGCGAGTTCCAGGCCTGCGGCCGCCCGGTCTATTTTGTCCGGGACAACTGGTATCGCCAGGTTTATGTTCCGTACTACCTGCATGGGGAACCTCGCCGGGGCCGGGTGGAACGTTACGAGGATTTTCGCGGCGACCGCCCGGGCAGGGATTGAAGGAACATTTCCCGAAAGCCGCAAGGCTTTCGGGAAAGGGTGGCGATGCCGGTCAGAAGCGATAGCCTACGCCGAAAAATCCGATCGAGTTGCCAAGGCGCAGGTTCGTGGTGGAGGCAGGCCCGGTAGGCGCAACCAGGTTGTTGATGTGCAGCGTGGTCTTCGTGTCCACATAAGTGAGCGAACCGGTCACGAAATACGGAGTGCCCCTGAATTCGTAATTGAATCCGGCGCTGGCAACCCATCCCCAGGCGGAATCAATGGAAGCGCCGGTCGGCGCCAGTGATTGGCCCACGGGGTTGAGCGACAGGCTCTTGAAGTCGGTATAGGTAACCCCTGCCCCCAGGTAGGGGCGGAACTGGGAAGCCTTGTCCAGGAAATAGTAGCGGCCAACCAGCATCGGGCTCCAGAGCTTGACGGATCCGACATCCACTGTGGCGCCGCTGGTCAGGATGCTCTGCGCCATGGACAGGTTGGTTTTTGGCGGAAATCCGATGTCCAGCACCAATCCCAGGTGGTCCGTGTACATATGGCCCAGGATCAACGCTGCCGTCGAAGTGCTCGAGGCGGAAGTGGAGGACAGCGGAAGGGGGCCCGGGGCGGGGAAAGTGCCCGGGTAGGAAAGGGAATCCGCGCTGATATTGGGGCTAACGTAAGCTGCGCCGACTGCGACGAAATTGTCACCGGCCTTCAGAGCCCAGGCGGACGGGGCGGTACACAATGAAATGCCGAGCAGGGCAGACGCGATTAAGCGGGATGAAACCATGGCGACTCCTCTTATAGTAGTTTTGGGGCAGTTGCTTCCGCGGCGAAGGGGCACCCCGGAAAAACTTAAGCTAGCATCTGACAACTGGGCGGGAATTTCAAGCCCTGCTTGCAATTTCGGCGGGGTGGGGCATGCGTGTCACGGCCGTGCCGAACGCGTAACCTTGGCTCCTGATCGTCCGCAGGGGGTCAGTGCCCGAAACGACGCGAAGTTTCCGGCGGATGTGCGACACCAGCGTGTCGATGGTGCGATCGGTGGTGTGCGGGTCCCGGCCGTGGAGCATGCAGCGCAGGGATTTCCGGCTTTGCGGCCGGCCGCCGGATCGGGCGAGGCAATGCAGCAGGTCAAACTCGAGGCTGGTGAGGGGGATCGGTCCGGCCAAATTATGTCGCAGGGTGCGCGCCAGGGGGTCGAGCGTGAAGTTGAGGAACTTGAGCAGGCTGCCGGAGTGGCTGCGCATCATGTCGGCTGCGCGGACTCCCAATCGGCGCGCGCGCACCACGAGTTCCCGCAAGTCGAAAGGCTTGGCCAGATAGTCGTCTGCGCCGGATTCCAGCCCCGTGATCCTGTCATGCAATTGGTTCCTGGTCCCCAGGATGATGATGCCGATGGCCGGCACGAGCGACCGGGCAAGCCGGACGAAATTCAGACCTTCGTCGCCATTTTCAGGCTTGGCTACAAAGGCCAGTTCGTAGGGGCTTTGGGTGAGGAGATCCAGTCCGTCTGCCAGCGTCTGGCAGCAGGTGACGGCAAAGCCTTCGGAGGCCAGGGCTTGGGAAAAATTTGCGGCAGCTGCCGGATCCTCTTCCAGCAACAGTGCCTTCAACGCCATTTTTATCCCTCGGCGAAGTCGCAAAGGGAACAAGACTAAACCCAGTTCCACTTGCGCGCAACCGGCGCTCCCCCGCGGAGCTTCCATGTAGACGGGAAAAGGAGCGCTCAGGCACAATGCGGCCATGTCCGCGCCGGTGATGACATTCGCCCTGATCGCCTACAACCTGGTGATTTATCTGGCCATGGGCTTCACCTACGGGGTCTGGGACTTTACGCCGGACATGCTGCTGCGCTGGGGCGCCAATGCCCGGGACGTCACGTTCGGCCTGGGGCAATACTACCGCCTGCTGACAGCAAGTTTCGTGCATGTGACGCCCGCGCACATCCTTTTCAACATGGTGGCCTTGCTTCAGTTGGGAAGCATCGTGGAGCGCATCGTGGGGCCGCTGCGCGTGTTGACCCTCTACCTTTTCACGGCCCTCACGGGTTCGCTTTTGAGCGCCGCCTTCAACCCGCCATATGTCGTGAGTGCGGGCGCCTCCACGGCCATCCTGGGTTTTGAAGGGTTCTTTCTGGCCCATCTCTACAGGTATCGGCACGTGTACCCTTCCGGGCTGATCGCTCAAACGCTGTTCTGGGTCGCCCTGGCCGTTTTGCCTACGGCGTTTAACGTGGCGATGAATGTGGACCTCTGGGGTCACCTGGGCGGTCTTGCTGGAGGGCTCGTCTTCGCCCGGATGTTTGGAAACCCGCGTTCGAGGTAAGCGACGTGACTACTGAAATTAACCCGGCCCTGCTGGCCATTTACAAAAAAAGCGACTATCGCGTGCACGACAGGGCCTGCCCGGCCTTCGTGATGCATATTGACGAAGAATGCTGGCCTTTGAGAGACCTGATGCGGCGGGAAGGGGTGGAGACGGCCTGCTTTGTCAGCGCGTACAACCCGCGCAGCGAGCCGCGTACCGACGACGAAAATGCCAGGGCGCAGGAAGCGCTGCGCCAGGATGTGATGCGCCGGGGCCTGCGCTTTTTCGAAGGGGTGGGCGAGGATCCGGGAGGGGAGTGCGCAGGAGAACCCTGTCTGCTGGTGATGGGCGTGTCCAGGGAGGAGACCGAAGCGTTCGGCCTGCGCTATGGCCAGAACGCATTGCTCTGGATGGAAGCCGACGGCATTCCCAGGCTAATGCTGACGCGCTGAGCGGCGGCGTCCGGCAAGCGCGTGCAGGAGCCCCCACAGGCCTAGGCTGCCCCAGGCGAGCAACCAGGCGAGAGGGGCTTGCTGTCCTCCCATCCCGTCCAGAATCCAGCCTACCGTCACCGGCGCCAACAATCCGCTGCCAAAACCGGCGAGCGAATAGACGGCCATGGCGGCCCCGCGTGCCTGGGGGCTGGTGCTTGCCACCAGACCGGCCGTGAGCGCGGCGGAATCCGCCATGACGGTCCAGAAATAAAGGGGCAGGACGAGGATGAGCCAGAAGGGATGAGGTGCTGCCAGGCCGGAAAGCCAGGCGAGCGCCCCTGACGCAAGCATGACCCGGAACACGTGCCGCTGGCGGTTCCCCCGCGTTGCGGCTTCGTTGCCGAAGATGCTTGCCGGAATGCCGACCAGGTTCACCAGCGCGGCGAGGTTGGCGGCGGAGGCGGGCAAGCTGCCCTGCGAACCTGCGTAGGCGAGCAGTGCCACGATCCAGGCCCGGAAGCCGAACAGCTCCCAGCAATGCGCGGCATAGCCCAACACGTAATAGCGGATTTGACGGTCTTTCAAGGCGAGCCATTGGCCGCGCAGCACCGAGTGGGGCGTGCGGGAAACCGGGGCCCTGGAGCCTGCCAGGAGCCACAAAGCCAGCCCGGCCAGCAGGGGTGCCAGTCCGGCTGCGGCAAACGCGGCTTGCCAGCCCCAGCGGTTCGCAATCCATCCTGAACTGGCATAGGAGAGGCTTGCCCCGATGCCGAATGTGGAGGTGTAGAAGGCGATGAAGCGCGATTGATGCGCAGTCTGGACCCGGTCGGTGAGGGCGCGCAATCCGGGCATGTAAGTTCCGGCGAGACCTGCACCCGTGACGGCCTGGCACAGGCTGGCGGACCATATTCCCCGGGCAGTGAAGGCGAAGGCAAGGCTGCCGCAACCGCTCAGGAGCGCGCCGAAGGCGAACACTTTTCGGGCATCGACCCGGTCGGTCAAACCGGACAACCAGGAAATGGCCACTATGTAGCCGGCGAAGTAACTGCCTCCCAGCAGCCCTGCTTCTCCGGCCGAAAGTTTCCAGGCGGACTGCAGCGTGGTCAACAGGGCGGGCACCGTCGAAAACCCTGCCATGGAGAGCGCTTCGCAGGTGCACAGGAGCAGGAGGGTGCGTACGGGTGACATCGGTTACAAAGGTTGGGGGTGTTAGAATATGCGGTGGAATCCAGGATTCAGCCTAACATGCCCAATGCGATAACCGAAGTGTCGGACGATTCCATGCCGCATTCTGCCGGCATGGCCGAAGTGATGGCGCGGGCGTTGCTGGAGGGCTTCGATCGCCATTACCGGTTGTTCCGGGAGGCGGCGCGCGAAGCGTCGACTCTTTTTGACAGGGCGGACTGGCTCGCGCTGCAGCAGATTACGACCGAGCGCATCCGGTTTTACGACAGCCGGGTCCAGGAAGCAGTCACCCGCCTGATCACGGAATTTTCCGCCGATTCCCTGCCGGACCACCTGTGGCAGCAAATCAAGCGCGAATACATCGTGCTGCTGACGGAGCACAAGCAGCCTGAACTCGCGGAAACCTTTTTCAATTCGGTGTGCTGCCAGATCCTGCATCGGTCCTACTACCACAACGCTTTCATTTTCGTCAGGCCGGGCGTATCCACGGAACACATCGATTCGGTGCCGCCGTCCTATCGCTGTTATTACCCCTTGCGAGACGGTCTGCGCAGTACGGTTCACCGCATCATCGGGGATATGGGGTTCAAACGCCCCTTCACGGACCTGCGGCGCGACATCCGGCGCACCTTGCGGACCTGGCGGATGCACCTGCCCGGCCCGCTCGTGCTTGAGGCCAACCATCAGATCCAGGTGCTGAGCGCCGTTTTCTACCGCAACACGTCCGCATACGTGGTGGGGAAAATGATCAACGGGGGCCAGCAATACCCGTTCGTGGTGGCCGTGATGCACGATGGGCAGGGAGGC
>JAKBBG010000084.1 GCA_021826025.1 Pseudomonadota bacterium
TGTGCCGGCTGCTCGAGTCTTCGGAACAGGCGGAGTACCTGCAATACCGGCTCGATGCCCGCTACCGGCACCTGCTGCTGGACGAGTTCCAGGATACCAGCCCGCTGCAGTGGCGCACCCTGAGCGTCTGGCTGAGGGCGGCGCGGGAGGCGGGAGAGGGTCCCAGCGTGTTCCTGGTTGGCGATCCCCGCCAGTCCGTCTACCGGTTCCGCCGCGCCGATGCGCGCTTGTTCGAGCAGGCTGCCCGCATGCTGGAATCGGAATGGGGGGCGGTCCGGGTGACCCTGGATCACTCCCGTCGCAGCGGCCCGGCCATCGTCGGGTTGGTGAACCGGGTATTTGCCGGCCACCCCGGTTACCGGTCCATGGTGCCGCAGGATGGGCGCGGCGCATCCGACGCGGTGCTGCTGCTGGAAACTGAAAAGGGCCCGGAAGTCCGGCAGGCTGCGGCAGGCGGGCTGCGCGACCCTTTGCGCACGCCGCGCAGCGCACCCGAAATTTCGCAGGAACTGACGGAAGCGCGCGCCTGCGCCGCGCGCGTCAAGGCCTGGGTTTGCGGCGAAGGCGTGACGGAGCTGGAAGGCTGGCGGCCCGCGTTTGCCGACATCCTGGTGCTCGCGCAACGCCGCGCCGTGCTTGAACCTTACGAGCAGGCGCTGCGGGAAGCGCGCATTCCCTATCTGTCCCGCCAGCGCGGCGGACTGCTGGGAACCCTCGAAGTGTCGGACCTGCGCGAACTGTTGCGATGGCTGGTCAGTCCGCGCGACAACCGGGCCCTGGCCCAGGTCCTGCGTTCCCCCGTTTTCGGCGCTTCGGACGATGACCTGCTTGGCCTTGCCGGAGCCCCGTCGTGGTGGAGCCTCCTGGCACAGGGCGCGCCCACGCCCCTGCTTGAGCGTGCAGGGCGTCACCTGGCCCTGTGGCTTTCCTGGTCTGCCCGCCTGCCGGTGCACGATCTGCTGGACCGCATCATGGGTGAGGCAGACCTGGCCAACCGGTATCGGGCGGCCGTGCCGGCAGCGCTCCAGGCTTCCGTGGGGGCAAACCTGCAGGCCTTTCTGGAACTTGCGCTCGACCTGGACGGCGGCCGCTATCCGAGCCTGCCGCGTTTCCTGCAGGAACTCGAAGATCTCGAACAGGAAGGGGACGACGCGCCGGACGAGGGGGGGCTGGGCGCCGTGGGCAACGCGGTCCGGCTGATGACGGTCCATGGCGCCAAGGGTCTGGAAGCGCCGCTGGTGTGGCTGGTGGACCCTGCGGATGCCAGGCGTCCCGGCAGCAGCGGGCAGTGGTTCGTGGACTGGCCCGCCGGTGCGCGGGCACCACGGCATTTTTCCCTGGTGCCGTCGCAGCGCTTTCGCGGCCCGGGGCGGGATCGGCTGCTTGAGGAGGAAGAACGCCTGCTGGAACGGGAGCGGGAAAACCTGCTCTATGTGGCGCTGACCCGCGCGCAACGACTGCTGGTGGTGAGCGGGCGGGGAGGGGACGAGGCCAGCCGGTGGTTCCGTTCGGTGTGCGCCGCGGCAGGGCCGGGCGTCACAGTCCTCCGTGCTGCTGTGCCACCATGCAGTACAGCATCGGGATAGAAAGCATCGTGTTGAAGCGGGACGTGAGCAGGGCGAAACGGGTGGCGCGCACTTTATCCGAAATTTCCACCGGAACCAGACCGAGCGCTTTTTTCTGCAGGGGCCAGATGACGAACCAGACGTTGAAGGCCATGACGAGCCCCAGCCACATGCCGATGCCGATTGCCGTGAACGGCGGGCGCAGCGCAAGCGCCGCACCCACGTAACGGTTCATGGAGGCGAGGCCGAACCCCAGGATGACGGTGGCGAGCGCCGCCCAGCGAAACCAGAACAGTGCGGCCGGCGCGATGACTTTCGTCACCGCCGGCTTCTGTTCGTCGGGAATTTTCGGCATGGACGGGATCTGCACGAAATTGAAATACCACAGCAGCCCCAGCCACAGGATGGCGGCCGTTACGTGCAGCCAGCGGAACGCGAACGTCCACCACGCGTGGGAGAGGAAGTCGGGGGCCGTTCCGCCGGCCAGGGCGATCACCACGAGCAGCAGCAGCAAGCCTGCCAGCAGCGTTCGCCCGAGCGACTGGAACACGGTGTTCACGGCGCGGCCCGTCCCGTCACGCCGCGTTCAGTCAGAAAAATTCCCGGCGGCAAATTCCCAGTTGACGAGATGCGCGAGGAAGGTTTCCACGAATTTCGGACGCAGGTTGCGATAGTCGATGTAGTAGGCATGCTCCCACACGTCGATGCACAGGAGGGGGCGGTCGCCGGTGGTGAGCGGCGTACCGGCCGGCCCCATGTTGACGATGTCCACCGAGCCGTCCGGCTTCTTGACGAGCCAGGTCCAGCCGGAACCGAAGTTGCCGACGGCAGCGGTCTGGAAGGCCTTCTTGAAGTCGTCGTAGGAGCCCCATTTCCGGTTGATGGCGTCGCCGAGCGCGCCGGCAGGAACGCCGCCGCCGTTGGGTTTCATGCAGCTCCAGAAAAACGTGTGGTTCCAGACCTGGGCCGCATTGTTGTAGATGCCGCCGGCCGGCGCCATTTTCACGATGTCTTCGAGACTCGAGGATTCGAAGGTCGTGCCCTTGATCAGGTTGTTCAGGTTCACCACGTAGGCGTTGTGGTGCTTGGCGTAATGGTATTCGAAAGTTTCCTTGCTCATGTGGGGCGCCAGGGCGTCCATGGCATAGGGGAGCAGGGGCAGTTGGTGTTCCATTTTTTTCCTCCGTGAGGGACGGCTGTTCGGCAGCTTCGAAAGATACCACAAAGCGTCCGCACGGCATATTGGATCGCTTCTAAAATTACCATAACATCATGAATTCAATGAAATAAATATCAATGCGTTGCGCCGGGACAGGAGGCCGGAGGAACATTTCTCCATGCCCTTTCTCCGCGCCCGGCGCGCCAACCGCCATGTTCCAATGAGGCACTCACGGCGGGAGGTGGCGAATGGTCCGGTTGTTCAGATGGCGCGGGAGGAATTCCGGTGCTGAGGTCCGGCAGGCCGATCAGCCGCCGCCGGGGGCGCCGGCCACCGCGACGATGCGTCCCGAGCGGTTGTGGTTCGAGGCCCAGGGGGCGCCGGTGGTGGAACGCAACCGTTACTTCCTGATCTGCCTGGGACTGTTGCTCGCCTTGTGTGCGGCCTGCATTGCCCTGGCCTTCATGGCACCGCTCAAAACCGTCGTGCCCTTCGTGCTGGAAAAGACGGAAGAAGGGGCCGTGCAACCCGCCCCCCAGGCGGCGCAGCAATACCAGCCGGGCACGCCGGAAAAGCGGTATTTCATTGCGCAATGGGTACGCCAGCTGCTGACCATCGACCCCCATCTTACCGAGCGGTACCTGTCCGACGCCTACCGGGTCACCCGAGGCAAGGCCACCGTGGAGTTCACGGACTGGGTTCAGCGCACCACCCCCATGGCCGAACTCAGGCATGACCCGACCCTCACGCGCACGGTGTCCATTTCCAGCGTGTCGCTGATCCAGGATCAGGTGGCCCTGGTGCGGGTCAGCACGGAGCGGCGCAATGGCGGCAACCCCATGGCCGGCCGCGAAAAGTTCGTCCTGACCATTCATTTCGCCACGGTGCCTCCCAGAACGGAGGAGGAGCTCCTGAGCAATCCGGTGGGCCTTTACGTGACCCATTTCCTCGTCAATGCGGACCTCGAGAAATGACTTTCCGCGCCTGGAACGAATGTCTGGTCGGAGCCGTCCTGACCGCCCTGATGTGTCCGCTGCCGCCCGCCCGGGCGGAAGGCGAAGGCAGCGGACCGCAGGCGGGGCCGCGGGTCGCGCTGTTCCGCTACGATCCGGACAGCACCTACACGCTCGTGACGTTGCCCGGCGTGCCCACGGACGTCCAGTTGGGCCCGGAGGAGAAAATCACCGGACTCGCCCTGGGCGATACGCTGCAGTGGATGGTTGAGGAGCTGCCGGGTCATCTGTTCATCAAGCCCTTGAAGCCCGGGCTTTTCACGGCAGGCACGCTCGTCACCGATCGCCGGGTGTACCAGCTCCAGCTCAAAAGCACGTCGCCGGACGGGCCCTGGGTGCAGAAAGTGTCCTGGAGCGCGCCCCTGGCGGTGCAAGGCGGCGAGCTGCCTTCCCCCTCCCTGCTGGATCCGGCAACGCTCAACACCCGCTACCGCATCGAAGGCGACGGGGATTTCCGCCCTGCCCGGGTCTTCGACGACGGGCGTTTCACCTGGATCCAGGTGCCGTCGCCGCAGGCGCTGCCAGCGCTGTTCATGGTGGAAGAAGGAAACGCCGTGCTGGTCAATTACGTCGTGAAAGGGGAGTATTTCGTGGTGCAGCGCCTCATGCCCGAAGTGCTGCTCAAGCTGGGCAACAGCGAAGTGCGGATCGTCAACGAAAAGCTCGCGCCTCCCCGCAAGACTTCCTGGGGAGAGGAGTCGCCATGAGCGCGCCGCGCGAAGCCTGGGAGGAGTCCGACCAGGCCTACCCGTCGCATGCGCCGGGGCGGGTCCGGCGCAACCTGCACTGGCTGGTGGCCGGCGGTCTCGGATTGGGAGTGGCGGCAGGCTTCGCGCTCCAGGGAACGCTGCTTGCCCGTGCGGAAGCGCCGCACGACCTGCGCGTGCCGGAAGACAATCCGCTCGTGCTGGGGCAGGAGCCGCCGCCCTCCGGTCTCAAGCAGGAGCTCCAGCGGGAACAGCAGCCCGATCCCGAGCCGCCGCTCCTGCCCGGCCCCCCTTCCTTTTCGGAAAAACCCCGCTACGAGGCGATCCAGGCCGAACAGGCGCGACGATTCGAATCGGAAAAGCAGCAGGCGCTCGCGGCAGGCAGCCGCATGCTGGCCATCAACCGGTCCGCAGACCCGGCTTCCGCCCCGGCCCCTGCAGCGCCTCCGGCGACGCCGGCGCCCGGGGCCCAGGCTGTGAACGCCCTGCAAGGGTACGTCCTGCCGCCGGGGATTTCACCGATTCCCGCCGGACTTGCCCTGCGCGAGGCAGTTCCGGCGCGCGTGGCCCAGGCGGCGGAACCGTCAAAAGCGGTGCGCGCGCAAACGCCGCTGGTGCCCGTCAAGCCTTCCAGTCCGCGCGAAGTGCTGGAAGGGTCCCTCATTCCGGCCGTCCTGCTGACCCAGGTCAACAGCGACCTGCCGGGCATGCTCACGGCCCAGGTGACGGAGGACGTCTACGATTCGATCCACGGGAGCTTTTTGGCCATACCCAAGGGCAGCCGGGTCATCGGCGAGTACAGTTCGCGCGTGATGGCGGGCCAGGAACGCATCATGGCCGTGTTTCACCGCCTGATCCTGCCCGGGGGCGACAGCTTCAGCCTGGATGACATGCAGGCGGCCGACCGTACCGGTCAATCAGGCATGAAGGATGAGGTGGACAACCGGTTCTGGACGCGCCTGGGAGGGCAGTTCATGACGGCAGGGCTTGCCCGCATCATCGCGCAGCCGGAAGGCAACGTCACGGTGCTGGGCGGAATGG
>JAKBBG010000085.1 GCA_021826025.1 Pseudomonadota bacterium
ACGCTGCTGGAAGCCGCCGTCCGGGCTCCCACCGCCATGCACATGGAACCCTGGGCCTTTGTCGTGGTCCAGGACCCCGTCTGGCTGCAGCATGCTTCGGACGTCGCAAAGCCCCTGTTCCTCGACCGCCTGAGGCAGGCCGGCGCGGGCCCCGCCGGGGTTTCCAAAACCTTTTCCGACAACGCATTCAACGTGTTTCACCATGCCGGCACGCTCATCGTGATCTGCGCCAAAACCGGCCTGGCGTTTTCGGAAGCGGACTGCTGGCTCGCCGCGGAAAACCTGATGCTCGCCGCCTGCAGCCTGGGATTGGGCACCTGCGTCGTCGGTTCGGCCCAAATGGCCCTCAACACGGCGGCCGTCAAAGCCGAACTGGGCATTCCCGAAGACTTCACCGCCCACGCGCCGATCGTGGTCGGCTACCCCAGTGGAGAAACGCCCGCAACGAGCCGAAAGGAACCCCGGGTGCTCGCCTGGAAACGCGCCTGACCCCCGTTCGTCCCTGTCCTCGCCCGCGTTTTTACGCAAATTTAACGTCTCCGCTGTGATTTTTTGCAACATCTTGCGGGCGTGGCGCACACACTCCATCGCACGTTAGGTTTCAATCGGAAGGACCCCATGGATTTTGCCTATCTCGCCGGAATCGTCCTGTTCCTCGTGCTGACGGGGCTGCTGGCCCGTGGCTGCGCCGCCCTGGGTGGAGGCCCGCGATGAGCCTCCTCCTGATCCTGGGCATCCTGGCCGCCGCCGGCCTGTTCGTGTACCTGCTCGCGGCCCTGTTTTTTCCGGAGAATTTCTCATGACGCCCCATGCCTGGACCCTGCTCGCCCTCTTCCTCGCGCTGCTGCTCGCCCTGGTGGGGCCGCTGGGGCGCTACATCGCCGACGTCATGGAAGGAAAAAGCCCCGTGCTGCGCTTCGGCGGCGCGGTCGAGCGCGTCGTTTACCGCACGTGCGGCGTGCGCAGCGAAACGGAAATGGGCTGGCTTTCCTACGCGCTGGCCGTGCTCCTGTTCAACGGCCTCGGCGCGCTTGCCGTATTCGGGCTGCAGCGCCTGCAGCAGTGGCTGCCCCTCAACCCCCAGGCCATGGCCAACGTCAGCCCGGACTCCGCCTTCAACACGGCGGTCAGCTTCGTGACCAACACCAACTGGCAGGGCTACAGCGGCGAATCCACCCTGAGCTATCTGACCCAGATGCTGGGCCTCACGGTGCAGAATTTCCTTTCGGCGGCCACCGGCATCGTGGTGGTGATCGCGCTCATCCGCGGTTTCGCGCGCCACACGGCCCGCAGCATCGGCAACGCCTGGGTCGACCTGACCCGGGTGACGCTCTACGTGCTGCTGCCCCTTTCCGTCCTGTTTTCCCTGTTCCTGGTGAGCCAGGGCGCGATCCAGAATTTTGAAGGATACAAGGCGGTCACCACGCTGGAAGTCACGAAGTACGACAACCCCAAGGTGGACGCCACCGGTCAACCCGTCAAGGACGACAAGGGGAACCCGGTCACGGACCCCGCCAGCACGCAGACCCAGACCCTGCCCATGGGGCCGGTGGCCTCCCAGGAAGCCATCAAGATGCTGGGCACCAACGGCGGCGGCTTCTTCAATGCCAATTCCGCCCACCCCTACGAAAACCCCACGCCGCTGGCCAACTTCGTGCAGATGCTTTCCATATTCATCATTCCCGGCGCGCTGTGCCTGGCGTTCGGCCGGATGGTGGGGGACGCGCGTCAGGGCTGGGCCGTGCTTGCCGCCATGACCCTGATGTTCGTGGTCATGGCCGTGTTTGCGATGCATTTTGAACAGCAGGCCAATCCCCTGCTCAGCCATCTGGGCGTCGATCCGGCGGCCGGCAACATGGAAGGCAAGGAAACCCGCTTCGGCATCGCGGATTCGGGCCTGTTCGCCACCATCACGACGCTCGCATCCTGCGGCGCGGTCAACGCCATGCACGACTCCTTCATGCCCCTCGGCGGCCTGGTCCCGCTGTGGAACATGATGCTGGGCGAAGTGGTGTTCGGCGGCGTGGGCTCCGGCCTGTACGGCATGCTGGTGTTTGCCATCATGGCCGTCTTCGTGGCGGGTCTCATGATCGGGCGCACGCCGGAATATCTGGGCAAGAAGATCGAGGCCTATGAAATGAAAATGGTCTCGATCGCGATCCTGGTCACGCCGCTGCTCGCGCTGGCGGGAACCGCGGCAGCGGTTCGCATGGCCGACGGCATCGCGGGCATCGCCAACCCCGGAGCGCACGGATTCACGGAAATCCTCTATGCCTTCACGTCCTCGGCCAACAACAACGGCAGCGCCTTCGCGGGGCTTTCCGCCAACACGCCGTTCTACAACGTGGCCACCGCCATCGCCATGTGGTTCGGACGCTTCGGCGTCATCGTTCCGGTGCTGGCCCTGGCGGGTTCGCTCGCAGCCAAGAAGCGGCTTGCCCCCACCGGCGGCACCATGCCCACCCACGGCCCGCTGTTCATCGTCCTGTTGATCGGCACCGTGCTGCTGGTGGGTGCCCTCAACTACGTGCCGGCCCTCGCCCTGGGCCCCGTGGTGGAGCATCTCATGCTCTTCGCGGCCCACTGAGTTCAAGGAGTCTTCCATGTCGCAAAAGAAACTGGCCCTGTTCGACCCGGTGTTGGTGAAACCCGCCATCCTGGATTCCTTCAGGAAACTCGACCCCCGCGTGCAATGGCGCAATCCGGTCATGTTCGTGGTGTACGTGGGCAGCTTTCTCACCACCCTGCTGTGGTTCCAGTCCCTGGAAGGAAAGGGGGAGGCTCCACCCGTCTTCATCCTCGCCATTTCGCTCTGGCTGTGGTTCACCGTGCTTTTTGCCAATTTCGCGGAAGCCCTGGCCGAAGGGCGGAGCAAGGCGCAGGCGGCCTCCCTGCGCGGCCTGAAACGGGAAACCTGGGCCAAAAAGCTCCAGGACCCCGGCAACATCGACCAATGGCAGGCGATTGCCGCCACCGACCTGCGCAAGGGCGATTTCGTGATCGTCCACACCGGAGAAATCATCCCGGCTGACGGCGAAGTCGTCCAGGGCATCGCGTCCGTGGACGAATCGGCCATCACGGGCGAATCGGCGCCGGTCATCCGCGAATCCGGCGGCGATTTCTCGGCAGTGACCGGCGGAACCCGCGTGCTGTCCGACTGGATCGTCGTGCGCGTCACGGTCAACCCGGGCGAGACGTTCGTGGACCGCATGATCGCCATGGTGGAAAACGCCAAGCGCCAGAAGACCCCGAACGAAATCGCCCTGACCATCCTGCTGGTGGCCCTGACCCTCGTGTTTCTGGCCGTGACCGTCACGCTGCTGCCCTATTCCATGTTCAGCGTCGAAGTGGCGAAGCTGGGCGTGCCCGTCAGCATCACCGTGCTCATCGCCCTCCTGGTCTGCCTGATTCCCACCACCATTGCAGGACTCCTGTCCGCCATCGGCGTGGCCGGAATGAGCCGCATGATGCAGGCCAACGTGATCGCCACCTCGGGGCGCGCCGTGGAAGCGGCCGGGGACGTGGACATCCTGCTGCTCGACAAGACGGGCACCATCACCCTGGGCAACCGCCAGGCTTCGGCGTTCCTGCCGGTGGAAGGGGTTGGCGAAGCGGAGCTTGCCGATGCGGCGCAGCTCGCGTCGCTCGCGGACGAGACTCCCGAAGGGCGCAGCATCGTGGTGCTGGCCAAGCAGAAGTTCAACCTGCGCAGCCGCGACATCCAGGCCCTCAACGCCAGCTTCGTCCATTTTTCCGCGCAGACGCGCATGAGCGGAGTGGATCTCGGGGAGCGGGAAATCCGCAAGGGCGCGGCCGATGCCATCCGGCGCCGCGTGGAATCCCTGGGCGGCAGCTTCCCGCCGTCCCTCGCCCATGCCGTGCAGGAGGTGGCGCGCCGCGGAAGCACCCCCCTCGTGGTGGCGGACGGCGCAAAAGTGCTGGGCATCATCGAGCTCAAGGACATCGTGAAGGGCGGCATCAAGGAACGCTTTTCCGAATTGCGCCGGATGGGCATCCGCACCATCATGATCACCGGCGACAACCACCTCACCGCTGCCGCCATCGCCGCGGAAGCGGGCGTGGACGATTTCCTGGCCGAAGCGACGCCCGAGGCGAAGCTCGCCCTGATCCGCCAGCACCAGGCGGAAGGCCGGCTGGTGGCCATGACCGGGGACGGCACCAACGACGCGCCGGCCCTCGCCCAGGCCGACGTGGCCGTGGCCATGAACTCCGGCACCCAGGCCGCCAAGGAAGCCGGCAACATGGTGGACCTCGACTCCAACCCCACCAAGCTGATCGAAGTCGTGGAAACCGGCAAGCAGATGCTGATGACGCGCGGATCCCTCACCACCTTCAGCATCGCCAACGACGTGGCCAAGTATTTCGCGATCATCCCGGCCGCTTTCGTGACCACCTATCCCCAGCTGGAAGCGCTCAACATCATGCACCTGGCAAGCCCCTCTTCGGCCGTCCTGTCCGCCGTGATATTCAACGCGCTCATCATCATCCTGCTCATCCCCCTGGCGCTCAAAGGGGTTTCATACCAGCCGCTGGGCGCGGCCGTGCTGCTGCGGCGCAACCTGCTGGTCTACGGCCTGGGAGGGCTCATCGCCCCTTTCATCGGCATCAAGCTCATCGACATGGGTCTGGCAGCCGCCGGACTCGTTTAACCGGACGAGGCGACATCATGCTGTCATTGCTGCGACCTGCCATCACGCTGTTCATCTTGCTGACGATCCTGACGGGACTCGCCTACCCCGCCGCCATCACGGCGCTCGCCCACGCATTCTTTCCCGGGCAGGCCGCCGGCAGCCTGCTGGTCGTGGGAGACAAGCCCGTGGGTTCCAGGCTCATCGGACAGAACTTCGCCGATCCAAAATATTTCTGGGGACGCCCGTCGGCAACCTCTCCCCAGCCCTATAACGCCCAGGCTTCCGGCGGGTCGAATCTGGGTCCGCTCAACCCGGCCCTGGCGGACGCGGTCAAAGGCCGCATCGACGCGCTCCGGGCGGCCGACCCCTCGGCCCCCCTGCCCGTGCCGGCGGACCTGGTCACGGCTTCCGCCAGCGGGCTCGACCCCGACATCAGCCCGAAGGCGGCCCGCTACCAGATCCATCGCATTGCCGCCGCCCGGCATGTTCCGGAGGAACGGCTGGAGGAGCTGGTGGCGCGGCATACGGAAGGCCGGCAGTGGGGGCTGTTCGGCGAACCACGGATCAACGTGCTGGAACTGAACGTGGCGCTCGACGCCCTGCATTGAAGGGAAACCCCGCTCCGGCAACTGTCGCCCTCACGCCCAGGGAACGCAGCACCAACCAACGAATCAGGGAGAACAGCAAATGAAGCAAATCCATCGCAGTGCCCTCAGTGCTGCCGTAGTCCTGGCCCTGGCCGCATCGGCCGGGGCGCGGGCCGAAGACGCGCCGGCAGCGCCGGATGCCGGGGCCGCCCC
>JAKBBG010000086.1 GCA_021826025.1 Pseudomonadota bacterium
CGTGGTCCGGGTCTCGGGACCGTCGCTGGAAGTCTTTGCACGCCGGATCACAGGCGGGGGCGAGCCGCCGGCCCCGCGCCAGGCCCGGCATGTGCGATTCCGGGATGGGGCGGGGGAGGTGATTGACGAAGGCCTCCTGATCTACTTTCAGAGCCCCGCTTCATTTACCGGGGAAGATGTCGTCGAGCTGCAAGGCCACGGCGGCGATGCCGTTCTGCGCCTGCTGCTTGCCCGCTGCCTGGAACTGGGCGCCCGCCTGGCACGCCCCGGCGAGTTTACCCAACGCGCATTTTTCAACCAAAAAATCGACCTGGTGCAGGCTGAAGCAGTGGCCGACGTGATCGCGGCAGAAAGCGCCGCTGCGGCACGCGGTGCGATGCGGTCGCTTACGGGGCAGTTTTCGCACAAAGTGCATGCCCTGGTGGAGCGGCTGGTGGCATTGCGCCTGCGAGTGGAAGGCAGCATCGACTTTGCCGACGAGGCGGTGGATTTTCTGGAGCAGACCGACCTTCGGGAAGCGCTGTCTTCCCTGCGGGATGCCATCGACACGCTGTTGGGAACGGCTACGCAAGGGCTGCTGCTGCGATCCGGCTGCCGGGTGGTTTTGATCGGGGCCCCGAACGTGGGTAAATCCAGCCTGTTGAATGCCATCGCCGAGGAGGAGCACGCCCTGGTGACCGAAATTCCCGGAACCACCCGGGATGTGATCCGCGCTTCCGTTTCCATCGAAGGGGTGCCGTTTCACATGGTGGATACTGCGGGCATCCGGGAAACGGCCGATCTGGTCGAAAAGGCCGGGATCGAGCGCACCTGGAAGGCGGCTGGACAGGCCGATCTGGCGCTGGTCGTGGCAGACATCCGGTCCGGGCTGACCGAGGCGGACCGGCAGTGGATGTCCAGGCTTCCCCAGGACCTGCCCTGCGAAGTGGTCTTCAACAAGGCGGATCTGGTGCCGCCACCGGCCCGGGGCGCGTACGTGCCGGCCATTTCGGCAAAGACCGGCGAAGGGATACCCGAACTGAAGCAACGCCTTTTGCACTGGGTCGGGTGGAATCCCGGGCCCGAACCGGTATTCCTGGCACGGGAACGGCACCGTGAGGCCCTCCTTCAGGCGCAGTCCCACCTTACGGCTGCCCTGGCGCAGGAAGAAGCCCTGGAGTTTTTGGCAGAGGAACTTCGGCTGGCCCAGAAGGCCTTGTCGGACATCACCGGGGAATTTTCCCCCGACGATCTTCTGGGGGAAATTTTCTCCCGGTTCTGCATCGGCAAATAAACCGGCCCGGAGGCATTTTTGATGTTTCACGTGAAACATCAGCCTGTTGGGATGGTTTCACGTGAAACAGGATCCCGTGTCGTTTGAGTTTGGAAGACACCTTGCAGTATCATGCATCTCCCGCAAATTCTGGCCGGCCGCACCCTGATCATGCAGTTCCCGAAAAAGTTTGACGTCATCGTTGTCGGAGGAGGGCATGCCGGCACGGAAGCTGCGCTGGCAGCGGCCCGTTCGGGATGCGAGACCCTTCTGCTCACCCACAGCCTGGAAACCCTGGGGCAGATGTCGTGCAACCCGTCCATCGGCGGCATCGGCAAGGGCCACCTGGTCAAGGAAATCGATGCGCTGGGGGGGATCATGGCACTGGCAGCCGACGCATCCGGCATCCAGTTTCGTATTCTCAATTCCCGCAAGGGGCCTGCCGTACGCGCCACAAGGGCGCAGGCCGACCGCGCGCTTTACCGCCAATTCATTCGCCAGGCATTGGAAAACCAGCCCCGCCTGACCCTGTTCCAGCAAGCCGTGGATGATCTGATCGTTCACGCCGGCCGTGTGCAGGGCGTGGTCACGCAGATGGGGTTGCGGTTCGAAGCGCCGGCGGTCGTGCTTACGGCCGGCACGTTCCTCTCAGGCCTGATGCATGTGGGGCTCGCCCGGCATGCGGGAGGACGGGCAGGGGACCCTCCGGCCGTCACCCTGGCGCATCAGCTGCGGGAACTCCACTTGCCGGCAGGACGACTTAAAACAGGAACGCCGCCGCGGCTGGACGGGCGTACCATCGATTTTGAAAAAATGGCCGCCCAGCCTGGCGACGAGCCGGTCCCCGTGTTTTCCTTCATGGGGCGGGCCGACCAGCACCCCCGGCAGGTGCCCTGCTGGATTACGCACACGACCGAGCAAACCCACGACATCATTCGCGCCGGACTGGACCGCTCACCCCTGTTTACGGGGGTCATCGAAGGCGTGGGGCCGCGTTACTGTCCTTCCATTGAGGACAAGATTCACCGTTTCAGCGACAAGCCGTCTCACCAGATTTTCCTGGAACCCGAAGGGCTTGCCACGCACGAGGTGTATCCGAACGGGATTTCCACCAGCCTGCCTTTCGACGTCCAGTGGTCGCTCGTCCGTTCCATCCCGGGTCTGGAGCAAGCCCATATCCTGCGGCCTGGCTATGCCATCGAATACGATTACTACGACCCCCGTGCACTCAAGGCATCGCTCGAAACCAAGGCGATTGGGGGACTGTTTTTTGCCGGCCAGATCAACGGCACCACAGGATATGAAGAGGCTGCATCCCAAGGGCTGCTTGCCGGCATCAACGCCGCCCGGCAGGCGCGGGGTCTGGAGCCCTGGTGGCCGAAACGGCACGAAGCGTATCTGGGAGTGCTCGTGGACGATCTGGTGACCCGGGGGGTGACGGAACCTTACCGGATGTTCACCAGCCGGGCGGAATACCGCCTGCAACTGCGCGAGGACAATGCCGACCTGCGACTGACCGAAATGGGGCGCGCCCTCGGGATCGTTTCCGATGATCGATGGCAAGTATTTGAAAATAAAAAAGAAAGTGTCGAGAAGGAAATCCAGAGGCTGCGCACCAGCTGGCTGCGGGCCCATGCGGTGCCGGCGCCGGATGCCGTGCGTGTGCTCGGGCAACCGCTCGAACAGGACCAGCCGCTGGCGGAATTGCTGCGCCGTCCGCAGGCGCACTATGCCGACCTGATGACCTTGCCGGGAGCACGGGCAGACGTTCCGCTCGGTTCCGACGTGGCCGCACAAGTGGAAGTGCAGATCAAATACGAAGGCTATATCGCACGCCAGCAGGAGGAAGTGGAGCGCCACCGCCAGCAGGAACACCTGCCGATCCCGGACGGGATGGATTTTGCGGCGGTACGCGGCCTGTCGCGCGAAGTGGAACAGCTGCTGAGCCGGCATCGGCCCCAAACCCTCGGACAGGCCGGACGCATTGCCGGCGTCACGCCGGCAGCCCTGGCATTGCTGCTGGTGCACTTGCGGCGTGCCGCAGAGCCGTCCCTTCAGGAGCAGCGCAGCGCATGAACGGGAACCCAGCCCTGGCCGACGGGGTTCGAACCCTTGGCATCGACCTGTCCGCCGAGGCGATCGCGCGCTTTGAGCGATATCTGGACCTGCTGGAAAAATGGAATGCGGTGATCAACCTGACCGCCGTCCGGGAGCGCTCACGCATGGTCACGTTGCACCTCCTGGACAGCCTGACCGTGGTACCGAGGCTCGCTGGAAAAAACCGGCTGCTCGACGTGGGCAGCGGCGCGGGAATGCCCGGTATCCCGCTCGCCATCGCGTTGCCCCACCTGCAGGTCACCTTGCTGGAAGCCAACCAGAAGAAGGCTGCCTTCCTGCGCCAGGCCAGACTGGAGCTGGGCCTCGACAACGTGCAGGTGGTGGCTGAACGCGTGGAGCAATGGCAGACGGAAGAACGCTTTGACGCCGTCGTCTCGCGCGCCTTTTCGGACCTGCCGGACTTTGTCGCAAGCGCAAGGCGCTTGCTGGCTCCGGACGGCAGCATCATCGCCATGAAAGGCGTGGTCCCGTTCGAGGAAATCAGCCGGCTTGCCCCCGACCTGGTTCCCGAAGTCGTGCCGGTGACGGTTCCCCACCTGTCGGCAGAACGCCATTTGATCGTCATCGGAGCAAACCGCACATGACGCGCGTCCTGGCTGTCACCAACCAAAAAGGCGGGGTGGGGAAAACCACCACGGTCGTCAACGTGGCTGCGAGTCTCGCCGCGCTTGGCCGACGCGCGCTCCTGGTCGACCTGGATCCCCAGGGAAATGCGACGACGGGCAGCGGCATCGACAAGGCGGCGCTGCAACGATCGGTCTATCACCTGCTGCTGGAGCAGACCGACTTTCACGGGGCCCGCGTCCATTCCGTCATGGGCGGCTATGACGTGTTGCCGGCGAACCGGGAGCTTGCCGGTGCGGAAGTTGAACTGGTGGATGCCGAGCAGCGGGAATACCGGCTGAAACATGCCCTGGCCCAGGCTGCCAGCGATTATGACGTGATCCTGATCGATTGCCCGCCCGCATTGAACCTGCTGACGGTCAACGGGCTGGCCGCCGCCTGGCGCGTCCTGATCCCCATGCAGTGCGAATACTACGCACTGGAAGGATTGTCCGACCTCGTGCAGACCATTCGGCGGGTGCGCGGGCATTTGAATACGGGACTCGAAATCGAAGGGCTTTTGAGAACCATGCTGGACCCGCGCAACGCGTTGGCCCAGCAAGTGTCGGCCCAGCTGGAACGACATTTCGGAGAAAAGGTCTACCAGACGGCCATCCCAAGAAACGTGCGGCTGGCTGAGGCGCCCAGCCACGGCCAGCCCGCGCTCAAATACGATCCCGTTTCAAAGGGGGCGCAAGCCTACCTGCAGCTGACGCGGGAAATGCTGGAGCGTTTCGAAAACGGCCTTTCAACGCATTGAACTGAATAAAGGAACCATCATGGCGAAAGCGAAGGGTCTGGGACGGGGGCTGGATGCACTGCTGGGGTCCGAACCGCCTCCGGCCGCCTCCGACGCCCCTTCTGCGCTTCCGGTCCAGCAACTGCGCCCCGGGAAATACCAGCCGCGAACCCGCATGGACGCCGAATCGCTGCGGGAACTGAGCGAATCGATCCGCGTTCAGGGATTGTTGCAGCCGGTGCTGGTGCGTCCGCTTTCCGCAGGAGGGTACGAAATCATCGCCGGCGAGCGGCGCTGGCGCGCGGCACAGCTTGCCGGCCTTTCCGAAATCCCGGTGCTGGTGCGTCCCATTCCGGACGATGCCACGCTCGCCGTGGCGCTCATCGAAAATATCCAGCGCGAAGACCTGAACCCCCTGGAAGAAGCGCAAGGCCTGGACCGCCTGATTCGCGAGTTCGGAATGACGCATGAAAGCGCTGCCAAAGCGGTGGGCAGATCGCGCAGCGCGGTATCAAACCTGCTACGTCTCTTGAATCTTAAAGACAGTGTGCGCTCGCTTTTGATGGATGGCCGGCTGGAAATGGGGCATGCCCGCGCATTGCTGGCGCTGCCGGAGGGCAGGCAGGGGGGGGTTGCGGCGGAAGTGGCCGCCAAAGGGTGGTCTGTCCGGGAAACGGAGCGGCACGTCCAGAAACTGCTGGCCGACAAGCCGC
>JAKBBG010000018.1 GCA_021826025.1 Pseudomonadota bacterium
TGACGGATTCTGGTCCGCTGCTGGGCCGGGGCCGGAAATCCCCCAACAAACGGCAGGCGGCTGCCGGCGCCCTCGAAGCGGAACAAACCTCGTCGGGTCGGCCGGACCGCGCCTTGCTGGTCAGCCTGGACTTGGGCCGGACCGCCGCGTCCGATAGCGTGGAGGAACTCGCCCTGCTGGCCTCGAGCGCCGGACTGACGCCCTGCGCAACCATTCTCGGCACCCGGGTCCGCCCCGACCCCGCCACCTTTCTCGGCAGCGGCAAGGTGCAGGAAGTGGCCGAGCAGGCACGGGCGTGGGACGCAGGCCTGGTCATCCTCAATCACGACCTGTCCCCGGCGCAGGAACGCAACCTCGAGAAGGCCCTGCAGCGTCGCGTGATCGACCGCACCAGCCTCATCCTCGACATTTTCGCGCAGCGCGCGCGCAGCCATGAAGGGAAGCTGCAGGTGGAGCTCGCCCAGCTCGAACGGCTTTCCACGCGCCTGGTGCGCGGCTGGACCCACCTGGAACGCCAGAAAGGCGGCATCGGCCTGCGCGGCCCGGGCGAAACGCAGCTGGAAACGGACCGGCGCCTGCTGGCCAAGCGTGTGAAAACGCTCAAGGAACGGCTTGAAAAAGTGCGGCGCAGCCACCGCACGCAGCGCCAGGCCCGCGGCAGGACTCCGGTGTTGCGCGTCTCCCTGGTGGGCTACACCAACGCGGGAAAGTCCACCCTGTTCAACCGCCTGACCCATTCCAGCACCTACACGGCGGACCAGCTGTTCGCCACCCTCGACACCACCTCGCGCCGCCTGTACCTCGAGCCGGGGGCCACCGTCGTGCTGTCGGACACGGTGGGGTTCATCCGCCACCTGCCGCACACCCTGGTGGCGGCTTTCCGGGCCACCCTGGAGGAAACGCGCGATGCAGACCTCCTGGTCCATGTGGTGGATTGCTCCGATCCCGACCGGGAGGAACAAATCGAAGCCGTGAATGCGGTTCTGGAGGAAATCGGCGCGGATGCGGTCCCCCAGCTGCTGGTATACAACAAGGTGGACCGGCTTGCCGGCGCAGAGGCCGGGTTGGAGCGCGACGCCTATGGTACAATTTCGCGCATTCGGGCAAGCGCTTTGACAGGGGAGGGGATCGCGCTGATCCGCCAGGCCTTTCTTGAAATATGCCGATCCGCCCGGCAAGAGAGCGGCCAGCCCGTAACGCCTTCTGACAAGCAGACAAACCATCCCAATGGCACAGAATGATCCCCAGTGGGGGAAAAACAGCAACGAAGGTCCTCCGGACCTTGACGAGATCTGGCGCCGGTTCGTCCAGAGGTTCAAATCGCGAAACGCCGGCGGGCCGCAAGCACCCCGCACGGGCGGGCCAGCGCCCGCCCTTCCGGGCGGCAAGACGGCCCTCTGGGTGCTTCTGGCCGGACTGGTGGTGGTCTGGCTGATTTCGGGCTTCTACATCGTGGATGCGGGGCGTATCGGCGTCATCCTGCGCTTCGGGAAATTCCAGGAAACCACGGGCCCGGGCCCGCACTGGCATTTGCCCTACCCGATCGAAACCCAGGCCCCGGGCAGCCCCCTCAACGTCGCGCAGGTGCGCACCGTGGAGCTGGGATACCGCACCAACCTGAAATCCAAGGTACTGCATGAATCGCTCATGCTGACCGACGACGAGAACATCATCGACAACCAGTATGCCGTCCAGTACACCATCAAGGATCCGCTGGCTTTCCTGTTCAACAATCGCGATCCCGACGAGGCCGTGATGCAGGTTGCCGAAACGGCCATTCGCGAAGTGGTGGGCCGCAACAAGATGGATTTCGTGCTCTATGAAGGGCGCTCCCAGATCACGGATGAAGCGACCCGGCTCATGCAGAAAATTCTCGACAGCTACAAGACGGGGATTGCGATCAGCAAGGTGAACATGCTGAATGCGCAGCCTCCCGAACAGGTCCAGTCGGCCTTCGACGACGCCGTCAAGGCCGGGCAGGACCGGGAACGCCTGAACAACGAGGGCCAGGCCTATGCCAACGACGTGATCCCCCGTGCAAAGGGCACGGCCTCGCGTCTGTTCGAAGAAGCCAAAGCCTACGAACAGCGGGTGGTGGTGCGCGCGGAAGGGGATGCGAGCCGCTTCAAGCAGGTGTTGGCCGAATACGTCAAAGCCCCCGACGTGATGCGCGAGCGGCTCTACCAGGACATGATGCAGCAGGTGTTGTCCAACACGACCAAAGTACTGGCTGACCAGAAAACGGGCTCGAGCCTCCTGTACCTGCCCCTGGACAAACTCATCCAGGCCAGCGGCGCCGCGCCTGCGGACGGGGCCGCCGAGGCTTCCGGCGCCGCGGCCAGACCCCAGGCAACCCAGCCGGCTCTGGCGCCCGCCGCGGCCCCAAGCCCCCCGCAACCTGCCGATGCGGCTGCCGACAGCCGTTCGCGCGACGCGTTCCGTACCCGCGACCGGGAGCCACGGCCATGATGAAAGACATCGGCGCCTACCTGATCGGCCTTGCAGTGGCCGTCATCCTCGCCTCCCTGAGCGTCTATACCGTCACCCAAACCCAAAATGCCCTGGTGTTCCAGCTGGGCGAAGTGGTGGCGGTACGCACCGCCCCGGGCCTCTATTTCAAGCTGCCGCTGGTGCAGAACGTGCGGGTGTTCGACACCCGCATCCAGACGCTCGACAACAACGACCCGGAACGTTTCATCACTTCGGAGAAAAAGCCGCTGCTGGTGGACTATTTCGTCAAATGGCGCATTGCCGACGTCAAGCAGTATTACGTCAGCGTGGGAGGGGACGAACGCCGGGCCCAGGTGCGGCTTGCGCAGACGGTCAACGACGACCTGCGTTCCGAGTTCGCCAAACGGACGGTGCATGAAGCCGTGTCGGGGGAGCGCGAGAAAATCATCGACTCCATGCGCGCACGGGCGGAAAAGGACGCGAGCCAGATCGGCATCCAGGTCCTCGACGTGCGCATCCGCCGCGTCGAGCTCACCCCGGAAGTCACCGAGTCGGTGTACCGGCGCATGGAGGCCGAACGCAAGCGGGTGGCCAACGAGCTGCGTTCCACGGGGGCGGGCGAGGCGGAAAAGATTCGCGCGGACGCGGACCGCCAGCGCGAAGTGATTCTGGCGGAAGCCTACCGGGAAGCCCAGCGCATCAAGGGAGCGGGGGATGCCAGGGCATCGGCCATTTATGCCGAGGCCTACAGCCGCAACCCCGAGTTTTATGCGTTCTATCGCAGCCTGGAAACCTACGAGCAGGGACTCAAGGGCAAAGGCGACGTGCTGGTGCTCGACCCCTCGTCGGATTTCTTCCACTATTTCAAGACCGCGCCGGTTGTTCCGGGTGGCAAGAAGTAGCGACCCATGCATTCGCTCCTGACGACATTTGCGCTGCTGCTGGTTCTGGAAGGCGCGATGCCCTTTCTTGCCCCGGCCCGCTGGCGGGAAACCCTTCTGCGCATCTGCAAGTTCAGCGACGGGCAGATCCGCTTCCTGGGGCTCGGCGCTATTCTGGCCGGTGTCATCCTGATGCAGGTGGTCCGATGACCTACCGGTGGCTGTTGCCCGAATTCATCGAGGACCTGCTTCCGCCGGACGCCTGGCGGCTCGAATCGGCGCGCCGGCAGCTGCTGGACCTGTTCAGGGCGCGGGACTATCAGCTTGTGATGCCCCCGCTTCTGGAATACATCGAATCGCTCCAGGCGGGGACGGGTAGGGACATGGACCTGCTGACTTTCCGGCTGGTGGACCAGATGAGCGGAAGGCAGCTGGGACTGCGGGCGGACACGACGTTGCAGGTGGCCCGCATCGATGCCCATGGCATGAACCATGCCGGCGTGAACCGCCTCTGCTATGCCGGCAGCATTCTGCACGCGCGCCCTGAAGGGCTTAACCAGTCGCGCGAGCCGTTCCAGGTGGGTGCGGAAATATACGGACTGGAAGGCCTGGAAGGGGACATCGAAATCCAGGAACTGATGCTCGAAGCCCTCAAGTGCGCGGGACTGCCTTCCGTGACCCTCGACGTGGGCCATGTGGGGCTGTTCCGCGTCCTGTCCAGACTGGCGGGTCTTGACCCGAAATCGGAAGGGGAATGGTTCGAGGCCACCCAGAACAAGGACCTGCCGGCCCTTGACGCGCTGGCGGCGGCCCAGGGAACGCCTGCGGGACAGGCCTTGCGGGCATTGGCCCAGCTCAACGGCGGCCAAGAGGTGCTGGTTCGCGCCCGCCAGATCCTGCCGCGCGAGCCCGACATCCTGCAGGCCCTTGCACAGCTGGAAGCGGTGGCAACGCAGTTCGGAGGACGCGTTTCCCTGACTTTCGATCTGGCCGAGTTGCGTGGCTATCATTACCACAGCGGCCTGGTGTTTGCCGCCTACGCAGACGGTTACCCGGATGCCGTCGCCCGCGGCGGACGCTATGACGACATCGGCCGGGCGTTCGGCCGGGCCAGGCCTGCCACAGGGTTTAGCCTGGACCTGCGGGAACTGCTGCCGTCGCTGCCGCCTTCCTGACCCCCTTCCTTTGGACAATTCAGCAATTTCGGAGAGTCATTCTTCATGGCAAGAAATGTAGTGGTGGTTGGAACCCAGTGGGGGGACGAGGGTAAAGGAAAGCTGGTGGACTGGCTGACGGACCGCGCCCATGGGGTCGTGCGCTTCCAGGGAGGGCACAATGCCGGCCATACCCTGGTGATCGCCGGCAAGAAAACGGTCCTGAGCCTGATTCCCGCCGGGATCCTGCGCGAGCACGTGGCATGTTACATCGGCAACGGCGTGGTGCTGTCCCCTTCGGCGCTGCTCAAGGAAATCGACATGCTGGAAGCGTCGGGTGTCTCGGTTTCCGCCCGCCTGCGCATCAGCGATGCCTGTCCCCTGATCCTGCCCTATCACGTGGCGATCGACCATGCCCGGGAACGTTCCAAGGGCGACGCCAAAATCGGCACCACCGGCCGGGGCATCGGGCCGGCCTACGAGGACAAGGTGGCGCGCCGGGCCATCCGCCTGCAGGACCTGTTCGTTCCGTCCCGGTTTGAAGCCAAGCTGCGCGACGTGATGGATTACCATAATTTCGTGCTCACCCAGTATTTCAGGTCGGAGGCCGTCGACGTGGATGCGACCCTGGAAGAGGCGCTGCGTCTGGGAGAACGGATCAAGCCCATGGTGGCCGACGTTTCCCGCCAGCTGTTCGAAGCCAACAAGGAAGGCAAGAACCTGCTGTTCGAAGGGGCGCAGGGAACGCTGCTCGACATCGACCACGGCACCTATCCCTACGTCACCTCCAGCAATTGCATCGCGGGCGCGGCTGCGCCGGGCTGCGGGGTGGGGCCGCAGCAGCTGCACTACGTGCTGGGCATCACGAAGGCGTACACCACCCGCGTCGGTTCCGGTCCGTTCCCGACCGAGCTGGACGACGCGGTCGGCCAGCGCCTGGCCACGCGAGGGCATGAATTCGGCGCCGTCACGGGCCGGCCGCGCCGAACCGGCTGGTTTGATGCGGCCGCCCTCAAGCGTTCCATCCAGATCAACGGCGTGTCCGGCCTTTGCGTGACCAAGCTCGACGTGATGGATGGCGTCGAGACGGTCCGCATTTGCGTGGGCTATCGCCACAACGGAACGGAAAGCGACATCCTGCCGCTGGGGGCCGACGCGATCGCCCAATGCGAGCCGATTTACGAGGAAATGCCGGGGTGGACGGAAAGCACGGTGGGCGTGGAAACGCTCGAAGGGCTGCCGCCCCAGGCCCGGCGTTATCTCAACCGCATGGCGGAGCTTTGCGGCGTTCCGGTGGACGTGGTGTCCACCGGACCCGACCGGCGCGAAACCATCGTGCTGCGCCATCCTTTCGATGCCTGAGCCTTCCCCGCCTGGAACTGGGGGCAGCGGTATTCCGCGGCCAGATAGCGCCCATGGTAGCGGCACAGGCCGTCGCCTGATTTGACCGAACTGTAGCCCGAACCCAGGCTGCGCAAGCCCGGAATCTGCCGTTCCACGCTGGCCGGTTCGCTGTCGAAGCAACGGCAGCTTCCGCAGGACGGCGTGACGGGCTGCGGCGTCGCGGCGGCGCTCATTGTCCCAGCGCCGTCCAGAACCCGGAGAACACCCGCGTCGACAGCACGTAGCCCAGCGTCACGTTGACGGCCACGCCGAGCGTGAAGGCATAGAACGGTTTGGCTCCGGCCCGCGTGAACGCCGACAGGCGCGTGGTGAGGCCGATGCTGAAAAAGCAGAAAATGAAGGCCCAGGTTCTCAGGTTTCTGAGGGGCGCCACGAGGTTGGGCTCCACGATGTTTTTGTAGTCTGCGAAACTGTGGCTTTGGGCAATGGCCGTCACTGCCAGCGAGGCCAGCAGGAAGCCGATCACGAACTTGGGGAAACGCCGCCAGATTTCGCCGATGCCGGCGCGTCCCTGGATTCCGGTCTGCTCCCAGCGCGTGGTGGCCACCACCGACAGCACGAGCGCCCAGATTCCGATCCACACGTCCCGGCCAATGACTTTCATCAGGGTGAAGGCGCGCACGGCCGCCTCCGGGTTTCCCGTCACTCCGGGCACGTTGCCGGCGTAGCCGCCGTAAGCCTGGGCCGCGGCCAGACCCGCGGCATCGGCGAATTCCGAAGTGCCGATCCAGGCGCCGGCAACGCCGGTGGGCAGACCCAGGCTGCGGGCGGCGAGGGGCAGCGCAAAAATCATGGCGATGGCCCAGAACACCACCAGCGAGATGGAGATCGGCGCATGCTCCTTTTTGGCGCCTACGGCCCCGGCAATGGCGATGGAGGCCGACACGCCGCACACGGCGCCCCCTGCGCCCAGGGTGGCCGCGAGCCGCCGGTCAAGCCCCAGTTTTTTGCCGGCCCAGAAGATGGTGCCGAACGTGGCGAGGGATACGATCGTGGCCTGGGTGATGGCCACCGGGCCGGCCCACAGGATCAGGGTGAAAGGCAGCGTGGCGCCCAGCAGGACGATGCCGGTCTTGATGTAGAACTCCACCCGAAGCCCGGACTCGATCCAGGCGGGCAGCTTCCCGAAGTTGGCGATGACGAGGCCCAGGGCCAGGGCCACCAGGGGCGGTTCGAGGTTGTAGTCGTGCGCCCGGTCCCATTCCCCCAGGAAAAAAATCAGCAGCGACACGCCGTAAATGAACAGGAAGGCCGGCAGGAAATGGCGCAAGTCGATGCCCAGGGCATGGACGGCGATGCCCAGAACGCCGGCCCACAGTCCGAACAGCAGCGCGTAGCGTCCGGCATTGTCCTGAAGCTGGAACAGGAGCTGATCGATCGTGTGCCATTTCTTGGGCGTGACGGCGATCCACTTCATGCTGGCGCCCGCGTCGAACAGCAGGATCGCGGCGGCCAGCAGGCCCAGCCCGATCCAGATGGCCCACCAGTCCTCCTTGAGAAACAGCGTGCGCCAGCCGGTCCGGGAGGCGCGAATCGATGCGGTCGAAGTCATGGCGGGGCCCTGTTACAAAATGTTAAGGGTCCATGGTAGGCCGGTTTTTTTATAATTAAAAATATTATTGAATCATATTACTATCACCAATAGGAATATGGGACCGCGTCGAGGGGGATCTAACCGGCCAGGGGCAAGGTCAGGTGAAACAGGGCTCCCGGGCCTTCGTGGGGGTCCACCCAAAGTTGCCCGCCGTTGGCCTGGATCAGGGACCGGCTGACGGACAGGCCCATGCCGATGCCCTGGGGCTTGGTGGTGTAAAACGGTTCGAACAGGCGGCGCTGCATGTCGGCGGTGAGGCCCGGGCCGGTGTCCTGGACGGTGATCCTCGCCAGGGTTTCTTCGGCCTGGGTGGATATCGTGACCATGAGTTCGGAGGACGGAACCCCGGCTTCGAGCATGGCTTCGACGCCGTTGTGCAGCAGGTTGAGCAGGACCTTCTGCACATGGGTCCGGTTGGCCTGGACTGCCGGAAGCGCATCCGACAGGAACAGGCGGCTTTGGAATTGCAGTTCGTGTTCCTTGCGCGCGATGGCGAGCACCGAGAGGATTTCCTCGTTGAGGTCGAACGTTTCCGTGGAAAACTCGTTCAGCGTGAGCGAGTCGAGCATTTCGCGGATGGCATGTCCCGCGCGCAGCGCCTGGCGTTCGCTGGCTTCGACGGCTTTCCGGATGCGGGCCATGTCCGGTTCTGAGGTGCCCAGCAGCATTGCGGCCGCTTGGTTGTAGGTGGCGATCGCGAGCAGCGGCTGGTTGAGTTCGTGGGCAAAGGCGGCCGCCGTCTGGGCCGCCACCTGGTGCTTTTGCAAGGCTTCCATTTCCCGCCGATGGCCGCTGAGCTGCCTTTCCATCTCTTTCCGGGCCGTGAGGTCCCGCACGGACGCGAGGATGCTGTCCTGCCCTTCGAGCGCCATGCGGGTGAGCTGCACTTCCGCGAAAAACGTGCTGCCGTCCAGGCGCCTGCAGTGCCATTCGAACTGGTGGGACCCTTCCTCCAGGGCGACGGCCAGCATTCGTTCGGCCTGCGCTGCGGAGGCCTCGCCCTCGGGCTGAAGGGGAGGGCAGAGCGTCCACGGGGTGAGGGAAGCGAAATCCGCGCTGTCCCGCGCACGGAACAGGCGCACGGCCGCCTGGTTGGTCGAAGCCACATGCCAGTTGGGCTGGGTCAGGATGAGCAGGGCGTCGCGCGAGTTCTCGAACAGGGCGCGGTATTTCTTTTCGCTGGCAAGCAACGCCTCTTCGGTCATCTTGCGCGCGGAAATGTCTTCGGAAAGGATCACGATGCCCCCCGGATGCCCTTCATGGGAATACCAGGGCCTGATTTCCCAGCGCAGCCACTGCAGGCTGCCGTCCGCCCTTTCAAAACGATCCGCGTCGGAATGCAGCACTTCACCTTCCAAACCCCGCTGGTGCAGGATTTTCCAGCGCGCGGGGATTTCGGGAAACACCTCGTAGTGGGAGCGGCCGATGGGTGAACGCCCTCCCAGGTTGTAGTCGCTCAGCCAGCGCCGGCTGACGGCCAGATACCGCATCTGGCGGTCGAACATGGCGAGGGCGGCCGGGGCGTGCTCGATGAGCAGATGCAGGCGCTCTTCGTTTTCCCGCAGTTCCCGCTCGACCGAGCTTTGGCGGCTGAGGATCCGTTCCACCAGGACATAGGCCAGTGCCGCCGTGACCAGAACCTGGAAGATTTCGGAATAGGAATAAGCCGGAGGCAGGGGAAAGGGGGTGGGGAAAAATACGGACAGCAGATCCGTGCTGAGGATGACCCAGGCCACCCCTGCCAGGACCAGGGCGAGCACGATGCGGAGGACGGGCCGATTCCTGTGGCGCAAGCAAACTCCCGGACGCGAATTATTCTGCCGCTACCCGAATCATACCCTCTGGCGTGAAATGGTCTATATTTACCCTCCACGGCATTCATAGGAGTTGTTATGGCGTTTCCCTGCTCGCAGTCTCCGGTCAAGCCCATGCGTCTTCGCTGGGCCCTCCTGCTCGGGATGTTTTTGGGATTTGGGCTCGTGGTGCGGGGAGCGGCCGCCGCCGACCCGCTGCCGGAAAAGGCCTACGAACAGGCCATCGCGGATTCCCTGCGCACCGATGCCGACCGCAAGGCCGACGCAACCCGGCACCCCCTGGAGTTCCTCCGGTTTGCCCAGGTCCGCCCGGGCATGCGCGTCCTCGACGTGGCGACCGGCGGAGGATACACGGCCCAGCTGCTTGCCCTGGTGGTGGGCCCGGGCGGCAAGGTCTGGGCGCAGGCCGACCATTTGCGCCCTGCGCTGTTCCAGCGCCTGGAAGCGCGGCTGCAGGCCAACTTGATTCCCGTGGAAAAAGCTTACGACGACCCGGTTCCGGAAGGGGCCCATGACCTGGATCTGGTCACGGTCGTCCTGAACTACCATGACCTCACGTACCTTCCCGTCGACCGTGAGAAAATGGACCGTCGCCTGTTTGAGGCGCTGAAGTCCGGCGGCCACCTGGTGTTGATCGACCATTCGTCGAAACCCGGGCAGGGAACGAGCGTGGCGAAAAGCCTGCACCGCATCGACGAAGCGACGGTGAAGGAGGAGTTCAAGAAGGCGGGGTTCGTGCTGGAAGGCGAAAGCGATTACCTGCGCAATCCGGCCGATCCGCGTGACCAGCCTTTTTTCAAGGCGGGCCTGGCCACGGACAAGTTTGCCTTGCGCTTCGTGAAACCCTGACGGAATCTTGCCCATGAAACAGGCGGCCTGGATTGGAGCGGGAGTGTTGGCTGCGCTTTTGGGCTCGGCCGGCGTGGCTTACTACTTGTGGAGCCACAGCCCCGCAAAGACGGCCGCGGTGCAACCCGGCGTGCCGAAGGTCGAGCGGCCTGCGCCGGCGGCGCCGGTTCCTCCGCCCCCGCCGCCACCGCCGCCGCAGCGGCTGGAATCGCCCGTCGTGCCAGCGCCGGCGCTTCCCCCGCTCGAAAAAAGCGACCGCGTCATGCTCGATGCCCTGTCAGCGCTGATCGGCAACAAAACGCTGATGCGCCTTTTCGATTCCGAAGAAATCATCGCCCATATCGTTTCGACCATCGACAACCTGCCGCGCCGCCGACTGCCTTCCGGCGCGCTCCCGGTGGAATCGCCCGCCGGGAAATTTCTTGTGGCAGGCAGCGGGGACGAGACGGTGGCAAGCCCCGACAATGGGGCGCGCTATGCGCCCTACATGCGCCTGGTCGAGGCAGCCAACCCGCGCAAGGTGGTGGCGCTCTATGTCCGTTTCTATCCCCTGTTTCAAAAGGCCTACGAATCGATGGGCTATCCGACGGGCTACTTCAACGATCGCGTTCTGCAGGCCCTGGACGACCTGATGGCGGCCCCGGAAATATCCGGCCCCATTGCACTGGTCCGGCCGAAGGTCTTTTACCAGTACGCCGACCCGGACCTGGAAATGCGTTCCGCCGGCCAAAAAATCCTGATGCGCATCGGCCTCGAAAACGAGCGCAAGGTCAAGGAACGGCTGAAGGAAATCCGGAAGGAACTGTCGTCGTACCTGCATTCGGTCCAGGCGCCGGCCCCTTCAAAACCCTAGCGGCCTGCGCGTGACCGCCACCAGGACGATGTAGGCGAACACGCCCTGGGCCGCCATCCAGGCGGCGATGCGGCCGGCCCGGGTCTTGCCCCGCTTGAGGGCGATGCTGCCCAACCCCACATACACCAGCAGTCCGATGAGCTTGGCGGTCAGCCATGCGTCCCGAAACGGGTACTGGTGGGACAGGAGCGCCAGGGTGATCGCGCTTGCGAGCAGCAGCGTGTCGACGGCGTGGGGAACGACCCTGACCCAGAGGCGCCCGAGCAGCCCGGGGCTGCGCATCATCCAGACGCCGCGCAGCACGAACAGCGCATAGCTCGCACCCACGCAGGTAACGTGCACCGCCCGGATTTCAGGGTAGGCCGCCGCGATCATCCCGGTTTTCCGTCGATGCGCGGTTTCGCGAGCACGGGAAAGTAGCTGCCCGCAAACACAAGAAACGCCGAAGCCCAGAGGCAGCCCGACACCGTGATGGCGGGCAGGGTCTGTGCCGGCAGCAGCAGCGGCAGGAACACCCGAACCAGCGCCGCGCCCTGGAGCAGCAGGTAGGCGGCGACTTCCGCCTTTCCCGTGCGCAGCGCCCGGCCCGTGTGCCCGCGCGACACGCGCGTCATCATGCCCAGCGTGAGGCCGCCGATGGCGCCCACCGTGAGCGCGTGCAAGGCCGGACCCGCGGGCAGCATTCCGGCCGAGACGGGACCCAGCAGGAGCAGGTAGGCGACGATCCAGCCGTAGGACACGTGCAGTATCCAGACCAGCGGGAGGCGGAAGGTTTTCCAGGGTTGCCACAGCGCCAGGCGGGCGAGGTTGGCCGCGGCAGCGAAGGCCGCGGCCGCGGTGACGAAGGGGGCGGGCAGGGCGAACAGGTCCAGCAGCAGCAGGACCAGGACCGAACCCACGGCACAGCGTTCCACCCAGGGGTTGCGGCGCGGGCGGGTTCCGGGCACGCCGTTGGCGGTGAACATCGGAATGACCCGGCCTCCCAGCACCGTCATGAGCAGCAGCACCAGATCGAGGCCGAACCGCAATCCCCGTTCAGGCGTCCAGGGCAGCAGGCCCGTGGCCGCGCCGTAGAACAGCAGGTTGGCGGCGGCGAAGGCGAGCAGGATGGCGACAAAAAAATAATTGTGCCGGTTGCGGCTCTGCACCAGGGGGCGCGCGATGCTGAAGGCGACCGCGACGGCAAAGGCGGCATCCGAGAGGGGTGCTGCGGTGAACCAGGGGGTCAGCATCAGGACCCGCCCCAGCGCCCAGAGCAGGACCAGCAGGCGCAGGGGGCTGCCGGAAGGGGTGGGCCGGCCGGTCCAGTTCCTGACGGCGGTCAGGAGGAACCCCGAAACCACGCCGAAGGCGTAGCCGAAAATCATTTCGTGGGCGTGCCAGGTGGGCCCCGTGACATACGGATGTGCGCCGGCAGCGCCGGCCAGCTGCGCCGTCCAGGCCAGGATGCTCGCGGCCGCAAAGAGTCCGGCCAGCAGGAAGAAGGGGCGGAATCCGAGGTTCCACAGGGCGTCCATGCTGGTCAGCCGTCCCGGCCGCGGCTCGTCTCGCGTCCGGTCGCCAGGGCGCCCAGGACCTGGCCCGAAGCGTCCTTGAGCAGTCCGAAGCTCAAGGCCACGTAGAGAGGGCTGCCGTCGCGGTGCAGGCAGCGCGTCGTCATGGCCCTTCCGCCGTGGCGCGTCGTCCCGCTCGCCATGGCCCGGTCAAAGCCGGTCCAGTGGGCGGCACGGAACCGTTCGGGAATGATGAGGTCGAGGCTTTGCCCGAGCGCCTCGTCGGGCGCAAAGCCGAACAGGGCCTGGGCCGCCGCGTTCCAGAAACGGATGAGGCCGGCGCGGTCGGCGTAGATCATGGCGTCGGGCGCCTGTTCCATCAGGGCGCGGAACAGCCCGGGCGCGACCGGGCTGTCGGAAGGCGGTTGCATGTGCATGGGGTCAGGACTCCTTCGGGCTTCCGGCGTGCCCGGCGGCGGGTGCCAGGTCGGGCACGGCAAGCAAGCCCGCAAGCGAGACGAGTTCCGCCCGATGCATGCGGGCGAGCGATTCCAGGCAGCGTTCCCCTTTCGCGGTCAGCCGCACTTCCACCCGGCGCTTGTCGCTTTTGCTGGCATGCCGCCGGACCAGCCCCGCGTTCTCGCACCGGGTCACCAGGGAAACGATCCCGTGAGGCTGCGCCTGCAGACGTTCCGCAAGCTCCCCCACGGTGGCCCACTCGCGCCCGGGAAATCCCTTGAGCTGCAGCATGAGCAGGTACTGGAGGACGGTGATGCCGCGCCGATGCGTCACTTCCTCGCTGAAGCGCAGGAAGCGGCGCAGCTGGTACCGGAAATGGGCCAGCTTTTCATAGTCCTCTTTGGTCATTGCGGCAGAGGCGGGGTTTTCGGATGCGTCGTCCATGACCAAATATATCATATTGTGATATATTTGGTCACGTGGCATTCAGGAGAAGGAGGCCCACATGAGTATGCCCGAACAAGTGGCCGCATGGAGAAAGGCCCGGCGCGCCGAAATGCTGGCGCAGCGGCGGGCGGTCGCGCAACCGGTGCGGCAGGCCTGGAACGAGCGCATGACCGCGCTGCTGACGACGGGCTTTCCCCTGCTGCGGGAGATGGCGGTGGGATTTTACTGGCCTTTTCAGGGAGAGTTCGATCCCCGTTTCGCCATCAGCCGCTGGCGCAAGCAGGGCGCCGTGGCCGCATTGCCGGTGGTGACCCAAAAGGGCAATCCCCTGGAGTTCCGGGAGTGGTGGCCGGGCGTGGCCACCCGGCGGGGGGTATTCGATTTGCCCGTTCCGGAAGGGACGGCGCTCCTGCGCCCCCAGGCGCTCCTCATTCCCCCCATCGGCTTTGACGCCCAGGGCTATCGCCTGGGCTACGGCGGAGGCTATTTCGACCGGACGCTTGCGGCGCTGTCGCCCCAGCCGCTCAAAATCGCGGTGGCGTTCGAACTGTCGCGCATCGACACGATCCGTCCGCAACCCCACGACATTCCCATGGACTTCGTCGTGACGGAGAAGGGCATCCATGCGGTGACCGCAGGGGGACTTGCCCTGCTCGAAGGTGAAGGCGAGGCGGAAGCGCGCGCGCGGGAAATCCTGCGAGCCCGCAGTTGCGGCGGGGAAGCCGGGGGCGAACCGCAGGAAGCCCTGGAAATCCGCCCCTACGCGTCCCCTCCCTGTTATGCGGCCCTGCTGGACCCCGCCTACAAGGATGTCTGAAGGGAAGGCCCGTTCGCCTGCCTGCGCTCCGGTCAGCCGCGCAGGTCCCAGGCCAGCCTGGCGATCAGCAGCGTCACCACCGTCAGGAACGCGCCGCGGATGAACGCCTGGCCCCGGCGCAGGGCCAGGGCGGCGCCGACCTGCGCCCCGGCCATGTTGCACAGGGCCATCACGGCGGCAACTGTCCAGAGGATCGGCACGTGGGATGTGAAGAACGCGAGGGCCGCAAGGTTGGTCGCGGCATTCACGATTTTTGCCCCCGCTGCGGCCTGCAGGAAATCCATCCCGAGGAAACGGACAAAGGCGAAGATCAGGAAGCTTCCGGTTCCCGGCCCGAAAAAGCCGTCGTAACACCCGATGAGAAGGCCGATGAACGCTCCGCGCGCGCGGTCGCGCGCCTGCAGCGGACGCAGGGCGCGATGCCCCAGCGTCTTGTGCGCCACCGTGTAGCCCAGCACCCCCGCCATTAGCACCAGGGCGAGCGGGCGCATCACGTCCCGCGGCAGCCAGGAGACGACGTTGGCGCCGAGCCAGGCCCCCAGCAGGGCGGCCAGCGCCGTGGGGCCTATCACGTCCCAGGGCACGGGAAGCCTGCGCGCAAAACGCCAGGCTGCCGAAGCGGTGCCCGCGATGCTGGCAAGCTTGTTGGTCCCGAACAGGGTGGCGAGCGCCGCTTCGGGGAATTCCCCCATGAGCACGGGGATCTGGACCAGGCCGCCGCCGCCAGCCGCGGCATCGACCAGGCCTGCGAAGAAGGCGCCTCCGGCCAGCATGGCCCAGTCGAGCAGGGGGATGTCCGCTGCCGGGACGAGCGGGGTCAGCACGGAGTTCCCGTTCCTGAAACGAGCGCTGGTCCGGAAACTAACCCCATCTCTTGCCCGATGGCCACGGTATAATGAAAATATGCGGGTTTTTCCGGGACGGGACGTTCCGGAGTTTCCCGTTGCGGGCCGTCAAAAGCCCATCACAGGACGGTAAAAAAAGTGGAAAAGAAACACGATTGCTGGTGCCGAGAAGAGGACTCGAACCTCCACAGTGTTGCCACCGCCAGGACCTGAACCTGGTGCGTCTACCAATTCCGCCATCTCGGCACTTCAAACCGTGAAATTCTAAAGGATCTCCCTATTTTGTCAACCAGAAAAAAATCATTGAGGCTGCAGGATCCCTTCCTGGAGCGGGAAAAATCCGCCTATGCGCAGCCCCTGCCGAGCCGGGAATTCCTGCTCCAGATCCTCGAACAGGAAGGCGTTCCGGTGACCGTTGAACAGCTCGAACGCATGCTCGCCATCGGCGCCGAGGAGCGCGAACTTTTTGCCCGCAGGTTGCGCGCCATGGAGCGCGACGGGCAACTGATGCGCAACCGGAAGAACGCGCTGTGCCTTCCGGCCAAGCTCGACCTGATCCAGGCGCGCGTGGAAGGACACCCGGAAGGCTACGGCTTTGCGGTGCGCGAGGACGGCGGCGCCGACATTTTTCTGGGGCCGCGCGAAATGCAGCGCGTCCTGCACGGCGACCGCGTCATGGTCCGGGTGGTGGGGACCGACAACCGCGGCCGGCCGGAAGGCGCCCTGGTGGAAATCCTCGAGCACGTCAACACGCGCCTGGTCGCGCGGCTGTTCCAGGAGCAGGGGGTGCTTTTCGCCGTGGCGGAAAACAAGCGCATCAGCCAGGACATCCTGGTGGCGCCAGGGCAGTCCGGGGGCGCGCAGCCGGGCCAGGTGGTGATGGTGGAGCTGATTGCTCAGCCAAGCCGGCAATCGGAGCCCATCGCGCGCGTGGTGGAAACCCTGGGGAATTACGCTGATCCCGGCATGGAAGTGGAAATCGCGCTGCGCAAGCACGAGCTGCCCTACGAGTTTTCGCCGGCCGCCCTGGCCGTCGCAAAAAAATTGCCGCAATCCGTGCGCAAGTCCGATCTGAAGGGGCGCGTGGATTTGCGTCACCTGCCCCTGGTGACCATCGACGGCGAAACGGCCAAGGATTTTGACGACGCGGTGTACGCCGAACCTTCGGGCGACGGATACCGGCTGATCGTGGCCATCGCCGACGTGTCCCATTACGTGAAGCCGAAAGACCCGCTGGATCTCGCGGCGCTCGAGCGCGGCAACAGCGTCTATTTTCCCCGGCGGGTCATCCCCATGCTTCCGGAGGAACTGAGCAACGGCCTCTGCTCTCTCAACCCCGAAGTGGACCGGCTGTGCATGGTGTGCGACATGCAGGTGGCGCGCCAGGGCGAAATCCGGGAATACCGCTTCTACCCGGCGGTCATGTATTCCCATGCGCGCCTCACCTACACGGAAGTGGCGGCGATTCTCGAACATCCGGCCCGGGCGGACGGGTCCCGCAAGCCCCTGATTCCGCACCTGCTGCACCTGGAAGCCCTGTTTCGCGTGTTCCTGGCGGCGCGGGAGGCGCGCGGGGCGATCGACTTCGCGAGCGACGAAACGCGCATGGTGTTCGACGACCGGGGCAAAATCGAAACCATCCTGCCGGTGGAGCGCAACGATGCGCACCGCCTGATCGAAGAATGCATGCTGGCGGCCAACGTGTGCGCGGCCGGCTTCCTGGAAGCCCACCGCCATGCCGTGCTCTACCGCATCCATCCCCCCCCTTCGCCCGAACGGCTCGATGCCGTCCGGGGTTTCCTGGGCGAGTTCGGGTTGCACTTGCCCGGCGGGGAAAAGCCCCGGGCTTCGGATTACGCCGGACTGATCCGGAAAATCCAGGGACGCCCCGACCAGCGGCTGCTGGAAACGGTCCTGCTGCGCTCCTTGCAGCAGGCCCAGTACAGTCCCGACAACGAAGGGCACTTCGGCCTGGCCTACGAGGCCTATGCGCATTTCACGTCTCCCATCCGGCGCTATCCGGACCTGCTCGTGCACCGCGCCATTCGCGCCGTGCTGGGGCACGAACGCTACGAACCGGGCGACTGGAAATCCCTGGGGCTGCACTGTTCCATGACGGAACGGCGCGCGGACGACGCCACCCGCGACGTGGAAGCCTGGCTCAAGTGCTTCTTCATGAAGGACCGGGTTGGAGAGACCTTCAGCGGATCCGTGAGCTCGGTGACGAGCTTCGGCCTGTTCGTGGCGCTGGACGACGTGTACGTGGAAGGGCTGGTGCATATTTCCGAACTGGGCGCCGACTATTTCCACTATGATGCGAACCGGCATCAGCTCCTGGGCGAGCGCACCGGGCAGCGCTATCGCCTGGGAGACCGGGTCGAAGTGCAGCTGGTGCGGGTGGACATGGAAACCAACAAGATCGATTTCCTGCTGGCCTCGCCGCCCCAAAAGAACAAGCCGAAGAAACCATCCAGGAAACGCTGAACGTGTCCAGGCAGAAAATCATTTACGGCTTCCATGCCGTGGCGAGCCGCTTGCGCCGCGATGCCGGCACCGTGCGGGAACTTTACGTGGACGAAAGCCGCCATGACGCCCGGGCGCGCGACTTTCTGGCGCTCGCGGAAGCGGCGGGCGTGCACCCCCGGCTGGTGCCGGGCCAGCGCCTGACGGGACTTGCGGGAACCAGCCGGCACCAGGGCGTTGTGGCCCTGGCCGACGAAGTGGTTCTGCGCATCGACCTCGACCAACTGGTGGAGGAGGCCGGTCCCGAGCTGCTGCTGCTGGTGCTGGACGGGGTGCAGGACCCCCACAACCTCGGCGCCTGCCTGCGGGTGGCGGACGCCATGGGGGCCCATGCCGTGGTGGCCCCGCGCGACCGCGCGGTCCCGCTGTCCCCCACCGTGGCCAAGGTGGCGTCGGGTGCCGTGGAGACCGTTCCGTACCTGACCGTGACCAACCTCGCGCGCACCTTGCGTGACCTCAAGGACCATGCCGTCTGGGTGGTGGGGACCGACGACCAGGCGCGCGAAGACCTGTTCTCGGCCGCGTTCCAGCGCCCCATGGCCTGGGTGCTGGGGGCGGAAGGTCCGGGATTGCGGCGCCTCACCCGCGAAACCTGTGACCAGCTGGTGCGCATTCCCATGTTCGGGGCCGTCGAGTCCCTCAACGTCTCCGTGGCGGCGGGCATTTGCCTGTACGAATCCCGGCGCCGGGCCCAGTCCGCGTCCGAAGCGGCAGCGCCTTGATCCGCAAGGCACTTTCCGGTAGAATGCCCGCTCCCTGAAACCTTGCCTGTTTCGTGCCCATCGGAACAGGCTTTGCCCCCGGCGGGGGCATATCCACAAGGAGAAAACATGCGGCATTACGAAATCGTATTCATCGTCCATCCCGACCAGAGCGAGCAGGTGGGCGCCATGGTCGAGCGCTACCGGAACATGGTCACCCAGGGCGGCGGAACCGTCCACCGCTTCGAAGACTGGGGTCGCCGGCAGCTGGCCTATCCCATCCAGAAAGTTCACAAGGCCCATTACGTGCTCATGAACATCGAGTGCGAAAACGCGGTGCTGGCGGAACTGGAAAACGCATTCCGCTTCAACGACGCGGTCCTGCGCCACCTGACCATCCAGATGAAGGCGGCCGTGACGGCACCGTCACCCATGATGCGCGAAGAGAAGCGGGCACCGCAGGCGCGCGAGGAAGGGTTCCGCGAACCGGAAGCCGCAGTCCAGGAGGCCCCGTCGGCCAATTGAGCCGCAACGAGCTGGTGCTGAGCGGCACGATCGCCGCCCGCGAAGCGTTGCGTTATACGCCGGCGGGCCTGCCGCTTCTCGAAATGAGGCTGGCGCACCGGTCGGAACAGCAGGAGGCGGGCGAAACGTTCCGCGCCGAGCTGGAAGTGACGGTCCTGGCCCTGGGCGAGGCAGCCGTGGCGCTGGACCGGCTGCCGTTGGGAGCCCGGATCAGCGTCAAGGGATTCCTGGCCCGCAAAAGCCGCAACAGCCGACAGCTCGTGGTCAGAACCGAACAGTTCAAGTTAATTGATGGAGAATGAAAATGGCTCACCCCCATGCCAAGAAAGATGCCAAGAAAGATGCCAAGAAGGATGCCCGCGGCGGAAACCGTGGCGGCATGTTCCGTCGTCGCAAGTTCTGCCGTTTCACCGTCGAGAAAATCGAATGGGTGGACTACAAGGACGTGGAACTGCTGAAGGACTTTATCAACGAAAATGGCAAGATCATTCCGGCCCGAATCACCGGCACCAAGGCGCGTTACCAGCGCCAGCTGGGAACGGCCGTGAAGCGGGCGCGCTTCCTCGCGTTGCTGCCATATACTGACCTGCACTAAGGAGATACCCCATGGAAGTCATCCTCATGGAAAAAGTGGTCAACCTGGGCCAGTTGGGCGACATCGTCAAGGTCAAGGAAGGCTATGCCCGCAATTTCCTGATTCCCCAGGGCAAGGCCAAGCGCGCCACCGAACACAACCGCAAGGAGTTCGAAGCGCGCCGCGCCGAGCTGGAGAAACACCAGTCTGACGCGCTGGCGCAAGCTCAGGCGCGCGCCGAAAAGCTCGCCGGCCTGATGCTGCAGGTCACCCAGAAGGCCGGGGTGGACGGACGCCTGTTCGGTTCCGTCACCAACCACGACATCGTGGAAGCGCTCAAGGCCCAGGGCTTTGAAGCCAGCAAGTCCGAAGTGCGGCTGCCCAGCGGCCCGCTCAAGACGGTGGGCGACCATCCGGTCACGCTCGCGCTGCACGGCGACGTGACGGTGGACATCACCGTGTCGGTGCTGGGAGAGCACTGATCCCGCCCTTCATGGCCGACAACGCCCCGCTCGACGCACTGCGTGTTCCGCCTCACAACATCGAGGCTGAACAGGCAGTGTTGGGCGGGCTGCTTCTGGACAATCTGGCCTGGGACAAAATCGGTGACCAGGTCGGAGAGTCCGACTTCTACCGCGACGACCATCGCAAAATCTATCGGGCCATCCTGGCCCTGCTGGACCGATCCCGTCCTGCCGACATCCTGACCGTTTCCGAAGAGCTGACCCTGCGCGGCGAGCTCGAAAGCGTGGGAGGCCTTGCCTACCTGGGGGCGCTCGCCCACAACACGCCGAGCGCCGCCAACATCCGGCGCTACGCGGAAATCGTGCGGGAGCGCGCGCTCATGCGCGGCCTCGTGCAGGTGGGGACGGAAATCACGGAAAGCGCGTTCACCCCTTCGGGGCGCGACGCCCGCGCCCTGCTTGACGAAGCCGAAGCCAAGATTTTCAACATCGCGGAACACGGGTCGCGTTCCACCCAGGGCTTTCGCCCCCTGCGCGACCCCCTGGCGGAAGTGGTGGAACGGGTGGACGAGCTGTACCGGGCCGGCAACCATGACCCGGTGACCGGCGTCCCCACCGGCTTCGTGGATCTTGATGAAAAGACTTCCGGCCTGCAGCAGGGCGACCTCATCATCGTGGCGGGGCGGCCGTCCATGGGGAAAACCGCCTTCGCCCTCAACATCGCGGGACACGTGGGGGTGGACACCAAACTGCCGGTGGCCATATTCAGCATGGAAATGTCCTCGGGTCAGCTCGCCATGCGCCTGCTGGGCTCGCACGGGCGCCTCAACCAGCAGGACCTGCGCACGGGGCGCCTCAAAAGCGAGGATTTCAGCCGGCTGACGCGCGCCATGGGCGAGCTGAGCGACATCCCCATCTACATCGACGAGTCCGCCGCCCTCAACCCGCTCGACCTGCGCGCGCGCGCACGCCGCCTGCACCGCCAGTACGGCGGCCTGGGCCTGATCGTGGTGGATTACCTGCAGCTCATGACGGCCGCGTCGATGGGCGAAAACCGGGCCACGGAAATTTCCGAAATTTCCCGTTCCCTCAAGGCGCTCGCCAAGGAACTGCGCGTGCCGGTGGTGGCGCTGTCGCAGCTCAACCGCAGCCTCGAGCAGCGTCCCAACAAGCGTCCGGTCATGTCGGACCTGCGGGAATCGGGCGCCATCGAGCAGGACGCCGACGTCATCCTGTTCATTTATCGCGACGAAGTCTACAACGAGGATTCGCCGGACAAGGGGATTGCCGAAATCATCATCGGCAAGCAGCGCAACGGCCCCATCGGCACGGTGCGCCTGACCTTCCTGGGGCATTACACCCGCTTCGAGAATTTCGCGGCAGGCGGCAACTTCCAGGGCCACGACTACTGACGCCGTGGCCCGCGCCAAAGCAATCTATGTCTGCGCCGATTGCGGCGGACAATCCACCAAATGGCAGGGGCAATGCCCGCATTGCCAGGCCTGGAACACCCTGACCGAATCCCTGCCCGAAACGCGCAGCCCCGCGCGTTACGCCCCCCTGAACGAAGCCCGGCCGGTCCAGATGCTGGGGACCGTGCAGGCGGAGGCGATCCACCGCATGAGCGCGGGGCTGTCCGAATTCGACCGGGTGCTGGGCGGCGGCTTCGTGCCCGGCGCAGTGGTGCTGCTGGGCGGCGACCCGGGCATCGGCAAATCCACCCTGCTGCTCCAGGCCCTGGCACGCGTGAGCCACCAGCATCCGGTGCTGTACGTGACGGGGGAGGAGTCGCCCGAACAGGTGGCCGCGCGGGCCCGGCGGCTCAAGCTGGATTGCGCGAAGGTGGCCCTGCTGCCCGAAATCCAGCTGGAAAAGGTCCAGCAGGCCATCCAGGCCAACCGGCCGGCGCTGGTGGTCATCGATTCCATCCAGACCCTCTACAGCGAAGCGCTCGAGTCGGCGCCGGGGTCTGTCTCCCAGGTGCGCGAATGCGCGGCGCAGCTCACCCGCATCGCCAAGAACGCCGGGCCCGTGGTGGTCCTGGTGGGGCACGTCACGAAGGAGGGGGCGCTCGCCGGTCCGCGCGTGCTGGAACACATCGTGGACACGGTGCTGTATTTCGAAGGGGACGGGAGTTCGAGCTTTCGCCTGGTGCGCGCCATCAAGAACCGCTTCGGCGCCGTGAACGAACTGGGCGTGTTCGCCATGACGGAAACGGGCTTGCGCGAGGTGACCAACCCGTCCGCGCTGTTCCTGTCCCATTACGATGCGCCCGTGCCCGGCTCCTGCATCACCGTGACGCTGGAAGGCACGCGGCCGCTGGCCGTGGAAATCCAGGCCTTGCTGGACGAAGCGCAGGGCGTTTCCCCCAAGCGCCTGTCCGTGGGGCTGGAACAGAACCGCCTGGCGCTCCTGCTGGCCGTGCTGCATCGCCATGCGGGCATTTCCTGCGCCGACCAGGACGTGTTCGTCAATGCGGTGTCCGGCGTGCGCATCGCCGAACCCGCCGCCGACCTCGCCGTACTGCTTGCCGTGGTGTCCAGCCTGCGCGGGAAGCCGCTTCCGGAAAAATGGGTGGCCTTCGGCGAAATCGGGCTGGCCGGGGAAGTGCGCCCGGTGCAGCGCGGCCAGGAGCGCCTGAAGGAGGCGGCCAAGCTGGGGTTCACGAAGGCGCTCATCCCGAAGGCCAATGCGCCGCGCCAGCCCATCGAAGGCATCGAGGTGGTGGCGGTGGACCGGGTGGCCGATGCCGTCGGCAAGGTGTTCAGGGGCGGATGATTTCGCCGCTGCGCCCGGCGCTCTCGGGTCCCAGCCAATAGCAGTAGGCTGGCATGAGGGTGGCAGGCTGGGGCAGCAGGCTGCCCACTTCGCCCGGATGGGTGCGGTTGCGCATGGGGCTTGCGACCGGGCCGGGCACCAGCACATTGAAGCGCAGCGAAGGATGGGTGGCTTCCTCGTCGGCAAAGGTCTTTGCCAGGGCCACGAGCGCTGCCTGGCTGACCCCGAATCCCCCCCAGTACGCGGCCGGTTCCAGGCCGTGCTGCTCCACCGTAAACAGCACCGCGGCATCCGGGGCCGCGCGCAGCAGCGGCAGGCAGGCGCGCGTGAGGGCGAAGGGGGCGAACAGGTTGGTGGCGAAGCCGGCCTGCCAGTCCTTCAGCGTCTGGGTGGCGAGCGGTGCCAGCGGAATGAAATGGCTCGCGCTGTGCAGCAGCCCGTCCAGCCGTCCGGCCTGCTGTTCGATGGTGTGGGCCAGGGCGTTGAAGCGGGCATCGTCCGCGGCGGCAAGATCGAAGGGGATCACGGCGGGCTGCGCGCCGCCGTCGGCCACGATGCGGTCATAGACGGCGTTGAGGCGGTTTTCGTTGCGCCCGAGCAACAGGACGGTGGCGCCCCGTGCCGCAAGCGCCAAGGCGGCATGCTTTCCCAGCCCGGAGCTTGCTCCGGTGACCAGGATGACGCGGGATTGGAGGGGCAGGTCGGCCATAGCCGGAGCAGGATAGCAGCATCGCGCCGGGTTAGCCAGGGAACGCTCTGATAAAATGCGGCTCAGTGCCGTGGTGGCGAAATTGGTAGACGCAGCAGGTTTAGGTCCTGCCGCCGCAAGGCGTGGGGGTTCGAGTCCTCTCCACGGCACCATCGGGAGCGTGTGATGAAACGTCAATTCCGTGCCGCGCTGGGTGCGCTGTTCGTCGCCTGCGCTGCATTGCCTGCACCTGCCATTGCCGCTGAAGGCCAACATCCGCAGTCGGTCTACGTGAACGGCAAGCTCTACAACTGGCCTGCGCATCCCACGGTGGTCATCCTGATTGACGGCAATGACCCGGAATACATCAAGGCCGGCATTGAACAAGGCGTTCTGCCCAACTTCAAGCGCCTGGGCGAAGAAGGCTTCGCGACGGTGGCCCTGGGCGCGATGCCAAGCCTTACCAACCCCAACAACATTTCCGTCATCACAGGCCAGCCGCCGGCTGTGCATGGCATCACCGGCAATTACTTCCTGGATCCCGAAACGGGCAGGGAAGTGATGATGGACCAGCCGGGATTCGAGCGGGCCGAATCCATCCTGGCCGCCTTTTCCCGGCAGGGCGCGAAAGTGGTTGCGCTTACGGCCAAGAACAAACTCGCAAAGATGCTTTCCAGCGGGATCCATCTGGATAATGGCATCTCGTTCTCGTCGGAGAAGGCCGATACCTGCACCCGGAAGGCAAACGGAACCGCCGATTGCCTGGCGCTGATGGGCCGGTCCTCTCCGCCGGACGTCTACTCTGCCGATCTGTCGCTTGCCATGCTGGAGGCCGGAGTCAGGATCTACGAGACTGAGAGACCGGATTTGATGTACCTGTCCACGTCCGATTACATGCAGCACACCTACGCGCCGGGCAGCAAGGAAGCCAACGGGTTCTACGCGGCGATCGATCGGGTGATCGGGCGCCTCGTCTCCCTGGGTGCCACCGTGGCCGTGACCGCGGACCATGGCATGAACGACAAGTCCGGGGCTGACGGAACCCCCAACGTCGTTTTCCTCCAGGACGTCCTGGACCGGGCTTTCGGCGCGGGCAAGACCCGGGTGATCCTTCCGATCACCGACCCCTACGTGAGGCACCACGGCGCCCTGGGTTCCTACGCGACCGTCTTCATCAGAGATTCGGGCCTCAAGCCGACCGACGTGATGCAAGCGATCGCCAGAGAGCAGGGGGTGGACATGGTGATGGAACGTTATGCCGCGGCAAGGATCTTTGAGCTGCCTCCCGACCGGATTGGCGATCTTGTCGTGTCGGCGGACCGCCATACCGTCCTGGGCGGCAGGAAATCGGAACATGATCTGGCCAAACTGGCCGGGCATCGCCTGCGCAGCCACGGCGGCCTGTCGGACCGGAACACCTACCTGATGTTCTCGCGCCCCCTGAGCGACCGGTATGCGGCGATCGCCGCGTCCCGCCGGCTTCGCAATTTCGATGCCTTCGACTTCGCGTTGAACGGGCTCAAATAACCTGGCCGGCGCGACCCGAGGGGGATGTGACAATGGAAGTGACGTGGCTATTCGTTGCCGCATTCGCAGCAAGCACGCTGGGTGGGGTGCTTGGCATGGCCAGCGGCATCTTTATCGTGCCGATCCTCACGCTGCTTTTCGGCATCGGCATTCACGCCGCCATTGGCGCAAGCATCGTTTCGGTGATTGCCTGTTCCTGCGCAAGCGCGGCTCCGTTCCTGAAAGGCCGATTGACCAATATCCGGCTTGCCATCATTCTCGAGACAGCCACCACGCTGGGCGCAATCACGGGCGTTCTGCTTATCGGAATCGTCCCCACGCCGTTCTTGTACGGCCTGTTTGCTGCCATTCTGGCGCTTTCCGCAAAACAGATGCTTGCCCGCAGACGCGAGGTGGCGGGCGTGGACACCCTGACCGCAACGAGCTGGGAAACGATGCTGCGCCTGCATTCCACCTTTCCCGATCATGCCTCGGGACAGGAGGTGCCCTACCAGGTTGTCCGCGTTCCGCTTGGCATGGTGCTCATGTACGGCGCCGGCCTGATCTCGGCACTTCTGGGGATTGGCTCCGGCGTGCTGAAAATACCCGCGATGGACACCGCCCTGCGGCTTCCCATCAAGGTCTCTTCCGCCACCTCAAATTTCATGATCGGCGTGACGGCGGCCGCGAGCGCAAGCGCCTATTTCATGCGCGGCGACATTGACGTGGGAATTGCGGGCCCGATTGCGCTCGGCTCGGTCATCGGTTCTCTCGCCGGCGCGCGCCTGCTGTTCGGGCTTCCTGCGGACAAGCTGCGCGTCTTCTTCGTCGTGGTCCTGGTGGTGCTGGCGATCCAGATGCTCATGACTTCCTTCGGCATCCATATTTTCGGAGGTTCCGCATGAGCGTTTCGGAAGGCCGTATTGAGCGCCGGGAGCAGACCATCGCCGCACTGCTCTGGTATGGAACCTGGTTCGCTTCCGCACTCGTTGCCGTGGGGATCCTCCTCGCCGCAATCGGGCCGCTCCAAGCGCAGCCTGCGCTCCCGTTCGGAGGATACAACGTGGTGAAAGCCGGCGTTGCCGTGTTCATTTTGCTGCCGATCGCACGGGTGGCGCTCATGCTGGCCATCTTCCTGCGGGAGCGCGACTACGTCTATGCCGCAATCGCAGCCCTGGTTCTGGCCATCATCGCAACCGGCGTCATGCTTGAAGCGTGACCGGCTGCCGCGC
>JAKBBG010000087.1 GCA_021826025.1 Pseudomonadota bacterium
GCGCCGCCCGCGAGGCTCAGGGAGGGAAACGCCACCACCCGCTTGGGGTCGAAAAAACTGATCACGCCCAGACCGTCGCAGTGGGAACAGGCGCCCATGGGATTGTTGAAGGAAAACAGGCGGGGTTCCAGTTCCGGCAGGGAATAGCTGCACACCGGGCAGGCGAAGCGCGCGGAAAACAGGTGCTCCTCGCCGCTGTCCATCTCCACGGCCAGGGCCCGTCCGTCCGCATGGCGCAGGGCGGTTTCGAAGGATTCGGCCAGGCGCTGCTTCATTTCCGGGCGCACCTTGAGGCGGTCCACCACCACTTCGATGGTGTGCTTCTGGTTCTTGTCGAGCTTGGGGATGGCGTCGATGTCCACCACGGCGCCGTCGATGCGCAGGCGCACGAACCCCTGGGCCCTCAGTTCTTCGAACAGGTCCTGTTGCTGCCCCTTGCGCCCCACCACCAGCGGCGCCAGCACCATGAGCCGGGTGTCCTGCGGCAGCGCCAGCACATGGTCCACCATCTGGGACACGCTTTGCGCCTCCAGCAGGATGTTGTGGTCGGGACAGTACGGGTCGCCCACGCGGGCGAACAGCAGGCGCAGGTAATCGTGGATTTCCGTGACCGTTCCCACGGTGGAACGGGGATTGTGGCTGGTCGCCTTCTGTTCGATGGAAATGGCCGGCGACAGCCCTTCGATGAGGTCCACGTCGGGCTTTTCCATGAGCTGCAGGAACTGGCGCGCGTAGGCTGAAAGGGACTCCACGTAGCGCCGCTGCCCTTCGGCATACAGCGTGTCGAACGCGAGGGAGGACTTGCCCGAGCCGGACAGCCCCGTGACCACCACCAGCCGGTCCCGGGGAATGTCCAGGTCGATGTTTTTCAGGTTATGGGTGCGTGCGCCCCGGATGCGCAGGAAATGGTGTGTCACGAATGTCGGCGCCGCTTCGAACAGGAAGGAGAATGAACCTGATAATATACGCCAAGAATTTTACTTTATCCGCCGGGTCCCCATGAAAACTACCGATAGGATGAATCCCCTTGAGTGGCGCGCCAGCATGAGCCTTGCGGGCATTTTCGGCCTGCGCATGCTGGGCATGTTCATCATTCTCCCGGTCTTTGCCCTTTATGCCGCGCGGCTGCCGGGAGGCGACGACAAAACGCTGGTCGGCATCGCGCTCGGCGCTTACGGCCTCACCCAGGCCCTGCTGCAGATTCCCCTGGGCTGGCTGTCCGACCGCATCGGGCGCAAGCCGGTCATCGCAGGAGGATTGGTGGTCTTTGCACTGGGCAGTTTCGTAGCCGCTTCCGCCGCCAGCATCGCCGGCGTCATCCTGGGCCGCGTCATCCAGGGCGCCGGGGCCATTTCAGCCGCCATCATCGCGCTCACGGCCGACCTGACCCGGGAACAGCACCGCACCAAGGCCATGGCCCTCATCGGCGTCACCATCGGCATCACGTTCAGCGTCTCCATGATCCTGGCACCCGCCCTCTATCCCCTCATCGGCGTGCCGGGCATTTTCGCAATGACCGGCGTCCTGGCCCTGCTCGCCGTCGGCGTGGCGCAATGGGTGGTGCCCAATCCCGCCCACGCGCCGCAACGCGCGCCGGACGCGTCGTTCTCCCGGGTGCTGCGGCATCTCGAACTGCTGCGCCTCAACTGGGGCATTTTCGTGCTGCACGCCAGCCTGATGGCGACGTTCGTGGTGGTGCCCCCCGCCCTGGTGCAGGCCGGCCTGCCCCAGTCCGCACACTGGAAACTGTACCTGCCGGTGATGGTGGGGTCGTTCGTCCTGATGATTCCCGGCGTCGCACTGTCCCACGGCAAATGGCGCAAGGCCGTCTTCCTCGCTTCCGTGGCCGTGCTGCTCGCATCCCAGGCCATCCTGTTTGCCGGGCTGGACAGCGTACGCGGCATCGCCACCGCACTGACCGTCTTTTTCGTGGCCTTCAACATCCTGGAAGCCTCCCTGCCCTCGCTCGTCACGGTGGTGACGCCGCCCGGCACCAAAGGCACGGCCACCGGCGTGTACAGCAGCACCCAGTTCCTGGGCGCCTTCTGCGGCGGCGCCCTGGCCGGCCTGATTTCCAAACATTGGGGCCCGTCGGCCGTCCCCGTATTTTGTGCAGGGCTCACCGCCGCCTGGCTCCTGGTGGCGTGGCCCATGCAAGTCAAGAAAGCCAGCTAACCGAGGGAGAAACAGTCATGGCGTCAGTCAATAAAGTCATTCTGGTGGGCAACCTGGGACGTGATCCCGAAGTCCGGTACATGCCCGACGGCGGAGCCATCGCCAACGTGAGCGTCGCGACCACCGACGTGTGGAAGGACAAGAGCGGGGAAAAACAGGAACGCACCGAATGGCACCGGGTGGCCTTCTTCGGCAAGCTCGCGGAAATCGCGGGCGAGTACCTCAAGAAGGGCAGCCAGATCTACGTGGAAGGGCGCCTGCAGACCCGCAAGTGGCAGGACAAGGACGGCCAGGACAAGTACACCACGGAAATCGTGGCGGACCGCATGCAGATGCTGGGCAGCCGCTCCGGCGGCGGTGGCGGCGGTGCCGACATGCCCTCCTCCAACGGCGGCGCCGGTTCCTCCAAACAGGGTGGCGGCAAGTTCGACGATTTCCCGGATGACATCCCGTTCTGACCCCTGGCGCGTTCAGCGCGCCAGCAGCAAGTACGCCAACAGCACGTTCAACACGAGGGACAGCGCGACCAGCGCCTGCAGCAGGCGCACGGGGTCGCGCTCCGCCAGGGGCCGCTTGCGGGGAGTCTGCCAGCGCCCCATTTCTCCGCGCTCCAGCGCCAGCAGAAACTCTTCCGCCGTCTCGAAGCGCGCGCCCGGCTCACGCGCCACCGCCTTGAGCAGAACCGCCTCGAGCCAGTCCGGAACATCCGGACGATAGCGCGTGGGCGGCACGGGATCGCCGAAGCGGGGCCGCTGGAACGGCTCGATTTCGCCATAGGGAAATTTCCGCGTCAGCAGTTCGTAGAGCGTCACGCCGCAGGCGTACAGGTCTGACGCAGGGCTCGCCGCACCCCCCTCGTGCAGTTCCGGCGCCTTGTAGCTCGGCGTGCCGGGGTTGTTGATCTCGCCGAAGTCCTGGCCGTCGGATGCCGCCACGCCCAGATCGAGGATGCGCAGCCGGCCGTCGGTTCCCCAGTGGAGATTGTCGGGCTTGATGTCCCGGTGCACGATGGAAAGGCGATGCAGGGCCGCCACGCCCCGCAGCAGGGCGGCTCCCAGCTGCGCCGCCTCGCCCGGCGAAAAATGCCGGCCCTGGCGCAGCCATTGGCCGAGCGTGGCGCCGTCATGCCAGGTCATCAGGTAATAGAGGCTGCTGCGGCCCGGCGCCGGGATGACCTGCGGAAAGGCAGGGTGCACCACACGCCGCGCCAGCCATTCTTCGTGGGCCAGGGCCGCCGCGCTCGCCTCGTCGCTGCCCTGGCGCAGGGTTTTCAGCACGCACGGCTGGCCGGTCGCCTCCACGCGCGCCTGGTACAGCAGGGTGACGCGCGACTCGTGCAGCAGGCGCACCACGACGATGCCGTCCATGCCATCCCCCGGCCGCAGGCGGGCCGGCAGGGGCAGGCGGCTCGCATGCAGGAGCGCATCGCGCAGGCGTCCGGCCGGAACGGCATGCGCGTGCACCACCAGCGCCGTGCAATTGTCCGGGCTTCCCGCTTGCAGCGCCGCCCGGGTCATCCGGTCCGCCGCCTCCTGCGGGTCGTCCACCGAAGCCAGGAGCGCGCCCAGGCGCTGTTCCCCCAGGCCGTCCCAGACGCCGTCGGAGCAGATCAGGAAGCGGTCTCCGGCTTCAAGCGCCCCGTCGCCGTAGTCCACCGCCAGGGGCCCTTCCAGCCCGACCGCGCGCGACAGCACGCCGCGCAGCTCGGGATGGTCCCACACGTGATCCCGGGTAAGCCGCCGCAGCAACCCGTCGCGCCAGAGGTAAATGCGGGTGTCGCCCACGTGGGCGTAGTAGTAGCGCGCACCGCGCAACAACAGCGCCGAAAGGGTCGTGGCCATGCCGGCCGCATGGCGCTGGGCGCGATTCTGGGCCGTCAGCCACCGGTGCAGCGACTGCAGCACGGTGTCGAGGGCATGGAACACGCTCCAGGTGTCCGGCGTGGCGTAGTAATCGGCGAGCAGGCCGCGCACCGCATACTCCGATGCCTCCCTCGCGTTGCTGTGGCTGCCCACCCCGTCCGCCACCGCCGCAAGCAGGCCCTTGTTTTCCAGTTCGGCCCGGTCGGGGGTCACGGCCCCGCAAAAATCCTCATTGCAGGGCCGCTTCCCCGCGAGCGTACTGAATCCCAGGGCAAACGCCGCGCACATGCCCCCAGTGTACCCGACTCAAATACGGGCGCCGGTCAGGTGGGGTGCGCCCCAGGTGGTCCGCCAGCGCTGCTTGATGGCCGAGAGCCCGGCCAGGGCAAGCAGGGCCAGGACGGAAAACACGCAGAACCCGGCCGTGTAGCTGCCCGTGACCTGGCGCGAGTAGCCGAGGCTCGAAGCCAGGTAAAAACCGCCGACGCCGCCTGCCATGCCCACGAGCCCCGTCATCACGCCGATTTCCTTGCGGAAGCGCTGGGGCACGAGCTGGAACACGGCCCCGTTGCCCATGCCGAGCGCGAGCATGGCCAGCACGAACCCCGCCAGCGCCATCCAGGCGTACGGCAGCCCCACGCCCACCACGGCCAGCGCCGCCGCCGCGGCCACGTACACGCCGGTCAGCATGCGGATGCCGCCGAAGCGGTCGGCCAGCGCACCTCCCATGGGACGGACGAGCGAACCCGCAAATACGCAGGCCGCCGTGAAAAAGCCCGCCATCCTGGGTTCCAGCCCGTATTGCGCGTTGAAATAAATGGTGAGGGACGACGCGAGGCCCACGAACCCCCCGAACGTCACCGAATAGAAAAACATGAACCACCAGGCGTCACGGTCCTTGAGCACCAGCAGGTATTCCACCAGCCGCTTGGGCGGCGGCGCGTCCGGCGCGTCCTTGGCCAGAACCGCGAACAGCGCCAGGACGACGGCGAGGGGAATGAGCGCAAGCCCGAACACGTTGTTCCAGCCGACCATGGCGGCGAGCGACGGGGCGAACAGCGCCGCCAGCACCGTTCCCGAATTGCCTGCGCCGGCAATGCC
>JAKBBG010000001.1 GCA_021826025.1 Pseudomonadota bacterium
GAATCGGATGCGCTGGTGGTGGTCCAGGGCACGCTCAAGGGGCTGCCGCTGGTGGCTGCCGCCTTCGAGTTCGAATTCATGGGCGGCTCCATGGGCTCCGTGGTGGGCGAACGTTTCACGCGGGCGGTGGCGGCGGCCATCGACCAGAAATTGCCGTTCGTCTGTTTTCTCGCGAGCGGCGGGGCGCGCATGCAGGAGGGGCTGCTGTCCCTGATGCAAATGGCGAAAACCTGTGCCGCGCTTACGCACCTGTCGCACGCGCGCCTGCCGTTCATTTCCGTCCTGACCGATCCGACCATGGGCGGGGTTTCCGCCAGTTTTGCCATGATCGGCGACGTGGTGATTGCTGAACCCAACGCCCTCATCGGGTTTGCGGGGCCCCGCGTGATCGAGCAGACGGTGCGGGAGGTGCTCCCCGAAGGGTTCCAGCGAGCCGAATTCCTTCTGGAAAAAGGGGCGATCGACATGATCATGGATCGCCGCCAGGCCCGCGACCGGATTGCGAACATTCTCGGGCAGTTCACGCAGGTAGCCGAAAGCGCCTGAATGCGGGACGCCCGACCGAGGGAGTTATGAAACGTCCCCTGACTGCCCAGGAGCAGACGCTTCGCACCCAGAGCCGCCGGCGCATGATAGGCGCTTTTGTCCTGATGCTGGCGGTGGTGCTGTTCCTGCCCATGATGCTCGACCATGCCGCAAGTCCCAAGCAGGCCCCGTCGCTGCCGCAAGCAGGCCCTGTGGCGGCCGACCGGCCGGCCACACCCGCGCCGCCGCCTCTGCCTGAAGCGGCGCCTGCGCCGGGCCCTGCGGCGCCGGCGATTGTGGCGTCCCAGGCCGTCGCTCCGGTCGCGGTTCCCGCCGCCCCGACTTCCACCGTCCCTGCTCCGGCGGCGGAAACCCCCGTCACCGCCACCGTCCGGCCTGCCCAGGAAGAATCCGCCGGGCACGGCGGCCGTTTCCTGGTCCAGGTGGGCGTGTTCAGCGACCGGCGCAAGGCGGTTGCCCTTGCCCACCGGCTGGAACAGGAAAAACTCTCGGTGCACAGCGAGGACGTGCGTTACAAGGAGGGGGTTCGGGTCCGGGTGCGGGTAGGGCCGTTTCAAGAGCGGAAGGATGCGGCAGCGCTGGCGCAGCGACTCGACCGGATGGGCATCAAGTCGATGGTGGTGGCCCCCTGATGGGCTGGGTGGCCGGCTTCGGGTGGATCGACTGGGTGGCGTTTGCCATCCTGGGCGGTTCGCTGCTGCTCGGGACGATGCGGGGGGTGGTGAGGGAAGTGTTTGCCCTGGTGGCATGGATTGCCGCTTTCTGGCTCGCGAAAACCTTCGGGCTGGCGGGAGCCCATTGGCTCTCGCCCTACATCGCCAGCGATTCGGTGCGCCTGGTGGCCGGCTTCGCCCTGTTCTTTGCCGGCGGGTGGGCGGTGATGTCCCTGCTGGGTGTCGGATTCAATGCCCTGGTGAACGGCGTGGGGCTGGGGGCGCTCAACCGGGTCCTGGGTGGCCTGTTCGGGCTGTTGCGCGGCGCGCTGATCATCGTGGTGCTGACCCTGCTTGCCGGCATGACTTCGCTCACGGCCCACCGGGAATGGAAGGCGGCCTGGTTTTCGGAATGGAGCGAATCCTGCGCCCATTGGGTGTTGCCATATTTGCCTGCGGCGATGGCGGAACGCATCCATTTTTGAGACGGACCGGCTGCGCGTGCTGGAACAGGAGTAAAATATAATTACAGCACTCCAAATTTTCGGGAATTGTCTGCCAAATGTGTGGAATTGTCGGCATCGTCGCCAAAACACCTGTTAACCAGCTGCTCTATGACGGACTGCAGCTGCTTCAGCACCGGGGGCAGGACGCCGCGGGGATCGCCACTGCGGACGGCAACACTTTCCACATGCACAAGGGGCTGGGCCTGGTGCGCGACGTGTTTCGCACCCGGGACATGCGTTCCCTGATCGGCAACCTGGGCATTGCCCACTGCCGTTATCCCACGGCCGGCTCGGCTGCATCGCCGGCGGAAGCCCAGCCTTTTTACGTCAATTCCCCTTTCGGCATCGTTCTGGGCCATAACGGAAACCTGACGAATTCGGAACGGTTGCGCGCCGAGCTGTTCGATCAGGACAGGCGGCACGTGAACACCAATTCCGACTCCGAAGTCCTGCTCAACGTGCTTGCGCACGAGCTTGATGCGGTCGCCAAGAACCAGAAGCTCGATCCCAACGACATCTTTCGTGCCGTAAGCCAGGTATACCGGCGCTGTCACGGGGCGTTCGCGGCCGTGGCCATCATCGCCGGACACGGGCTGCTCGCCTTCCGAGATCCCCATGGCATCCGTCCGCTCGTGGTCGGACGCAACGTGACGCCCATGGGGACCGAGTTCATGCTGGCCTCCGAAAGCGTGGCGCTGGATGCCCTGGGTTTTGAGCTGATGCGCGACGTGGAGCCTGGCGAAGCGATCCTCGTCGACGAAGGGGGAAATTTTTACAACCGCGTCTGCAGCGAGGCCCCGCAAAAAAACCCCTGCATTTTCGAGTATGTCTATCTCGCCCGGCCCGACTCCGTACTGGACGGCATTTCGGTGTACGAAACGAGGCTGCGCATGGGCGAAAGCCTGGGCAGAAAAATCCGGCGCATGGCGCCCGACCTGCCGATCGACGTGGTGATCCCGATTCCCGACACGAGCCGGCCCAGCGCCCTGCAGCTCGCGCTCAGGCTCAACGTGCCGTATCGCGAAGGGTTCATCAAGAACCGCTACATCGGGCGGACTTTCATCATGCCCGGCCAGGCGGAGCGCAAGCGTTCCGTGCGCCAGAAGCTCAACGCCATCGGTTTCGAGTTCAAGGACAAGGACGTGCTCCTGGTGGACGATTCCATCGTGCGCGGAACCACCAGTCGCGAAATCGTCCAGATGGCCCGCGATTGCGGAGCGCGGCGCGTCTATTTCGCGTCCGCCGCGCCGCCGGTGCGCTACCCCAACGTCTACGGCATCGACATGCCCACCCGCCGCGAGCTACTGGCAACAGGCCGCACGGACGCCGAGATCGCCCTTGAAATCGGCGCGGACGCCGTGTTCTACCAGGATCTCGAGGATCTGGTGCGCGATGTCGGCGGCGAGCATTCCGGCATCCAGCGTTTCGACACCTCCTGTTTTGACGGGTGCTACATTACCGGGGACGTCACGGCCGAGTACCTTGCGGAAATCGAAGCCAACCGGTGCGACGGGGAAACCCGCAGCGACCGCGAAGCCGTGCAGCAGCTGGATCTCAACCTCAATCTCAACACGGTCCCCCAGGCGTGAGCGAAGAGCAGGATTTCGACACGCTGGCGATCCGGGCCGGCATCCACCGCAGCGCCTTCAACGAACATTCCGAAGCGCTCTACCTGACCTCGAGCTACGTGTTCGAAAACGCGCAGCAGGCGGCCGACCGTTTTTGCAACCGGGAGCCCGGCAACATCTATTCCCGCTTCACCAATCCCACGGTCACGGCGTTCCAGGAACGGCTGGCGGCCCTGGAAGGCGGGGAGTCCTGCGTGGCCACTGCAAGCGGCATGGCGGCCATCCTGAGCGTGCTGATGGGGCTGCTGAAGGCCGGGGACCACGTGGTCGCGTCCCAGAGCATTTTCGGATCCACCGTCCAGCTCCTCACCAACATCATGGGGCGCTTCGGCATCGGCACGACGTTTGTTCCCCTGTCCGACCTGGCGGCCTGGAAGGCTGCGGCAAGGCCCACGACGCGGCTGTTTTTTCTCGAAACGCCTTCCAATCCGACCATGGAGCTGGTGGACATCGCGGCCCTGTCGCAAGTGGCCCGCGCATCCTCGGCGTGGCTTGTGGTGGACAACTGTTTTTGTACGCCGGCCCTGCAGCGCCCGCTGCTGCTGGGCGCCGACCTGGTGGTGCATTCCGCCACCAAATATCTGGACGGACAGGGACGGGTGCTGGGCGGCGCCGTGGTGGGATCGCAGGCGCTCGTGATGGACGGGGGCATTTACCAGTTCCTGCGCACGGCCGGGCCCAGCATGAGCCCCTTCAACGCCTGGGTATGCCTCAAGGGGCTTGAAACCCTGGCGCTGCGCATGGAAGCCCAGTCGCGCAATGCCCAGGCGCTGGCGCAATGGCTCGAGTCCCATCCGGCCGTGACGCGCGTGTACTATCCGGGGCTGCCTTCCCACGGCCAGTACGAATTGGCCCGTCGCCAGCAGTCGCGCGGTGGTGCGATCGTCACCTTCGACGTCAGGGGCGGACAACCGAAGGCCTGGCAGGTGATCGATTCCACCCGCCTCATTTCAATCACCGGCAACCTGGGCGACACCAAAAGCACCATCACCCACCCTGCCACCACCACCCATGGCCGCATTTCGGAGGAGGCGCGGCAGGCCGCCGGCATCGGGCCGGGCATGATCCGCCTGTCCGTGGGGCTCGAGTCCCTCCAGGACCTGCAGGCAGACCTCGCGCGGGGACTCGGCTAGAACGGCACGCTGCGGCAGCCGTTGCGGTCGCACTGAAGGTACCCGCCGCGCACCGAAGTCCAGTCCGGCAGCACCCAGCGTTCGCAGGAATGGTCATCCAGTCGGTACACATGCCGGGCCGGACGGTGGGTATGTCCGTGGATCAGGCGAGGGTAGCCGTGTTTGCGCAGCAGGTCGGTGACGGCCTGCGGCGAGACGTCCATGATTTCCAGGGTCTTGGCCTGCTTGGCCTTGTCGCTCATGGCGGTCGCATCCTTCGCCATCTGCCGGCGCGTCTCGATCGGCAGCGCCAGCACCTTGCGCTGCCAGGCACTGCTGCGGACCTGCTTGCGGTAGGTCTGGTATTCCACATCGTCCGTGCACAGCTGGTCCCCGTGGCTCAGCAGGGTGCGCACGCCGTACAGGTCGATTTCCGTGGGGTCCGGCAGCAGCTGCGCCCCGCAGGCCAGGGCAAATTCCTGACCCATCAGGAAATCGCGGTTGCCGTGCATCAGGTAGAGCGCAGGCCCTGCGCTCGACAGGGCTTGCAGGGCGTCCACGATTTTCTGGTTGAGCGGCGAAGCGATGTCGTCATCGCCGATCCAGGTTTCAAAAAGGTCGCCCAGGATGTACAGCGCGTCCGCCTTGCGGGCTGGGCCCGCAAGGAAATCCAGGAAACGCTTGCGCACGTGCGGCGCGTCTTCGGACAGGTGCAGGTCGGATATGAGCAGCGTGTGCGGCACGGGCACTCAGTCAGCCTGGGCGCTCACGACGATGACGTCTTCCAGCGGCACGTCGGCATGGCCGGCGCGCGAGCCCGTCTCCACGGCCCTGATGCGGTCCACCACGTCCTGCCCTTCGACGACCTTTCCGAACACGCAGTAGCCATAGCCGTCGCGGGTGGCGCTGCGAAAATTGAGGAAACCGTTGTCCTTGACGTTGATGAAGAACTGGGCTGTGGCGGAATGGGGGTCGGACGTGCGGGCCATGGCGATGGTGTAGCGGTCATTGGTCAACCCGTTGGCGGCTTCGTTTTCGATCGGGTCCAGGGTCTGCTTCTGGTGCATTCCGGGTTCGAAACCGCCGCCCTGGATCATGAATCCGTCGATGACGCGGTGGAAGATCGTGTTGTCGTAGAATCCCTGCGCCACGTAGTCGAGGAAATTCGCGACGGTCTTGGGGGCGCGTTCGCTGTCGAGCTCCAGAACGATGTCGCCAAAATTGGTTTTCAGACGGACCATGATGTCTCCATTCAATTGAGTTTTGCGGCTTTCGCCTTGAGGGATTTGTTGTTGGGATCGAGGGTCAGGGCCCTGGCATAGGCCTTGCGCGCGAGCGCCAGGTAAATGTCGGCCAGGTTTTCGTAGGCCGTCGGATAGTTGGGCTGCACCGCCACTGCCATTTCCAGGGCCTTGCGCGCGTCGTCCAGCCGGTTCTGGGCCGCGTAGAGCACGGCAAGGTTGTTGTAGGGTGCCACCATTTCCGGAAACCGTTCGGTCAGGTTCTCCAGCGTGACGATGGCGTCGTCGGTCCGCCCCATGCGGGTCAGGATCTGCGCCTTGAGAAACTGCATGGCCCCGTCCTGGGGGTTCTCTTCGAGGTTGCGTTCGGCGGCGGCCAGCGCTTCAGGGTATTTGCCCGCGCTGAACAACTGCTGAACGGCTTTCGGGGTCGGAACGGGCGCTTCCTTCGCCGGGGGCGGGGCAGGGGCCTCCTGCGCCGGCAGGGCGCCGGCCGGGGGGGGCGCAGCGGGGTCGGAAGCCGCCGCCACGGCGAACATCCCAAGGGCGATCCCGCCCAGCATCAAGCGCTGCAACCCGGAGCAGTCTGTCATATCGTGTTATACTGCCTGTTTGTCAAATCTGCAGAATTTTCAATTATATCAATAAACTGCGTCAGCTTCCAGCAAGGCGCCCCCGACGATGCTGAAACTCTTCAATACCCTGACCCGCACCATCGCGCCATTCCAGCCCATCGAGCCGGGCAAGGTCCGCATGTACGTATGCGGCATGACCGTCTACGACCGCTGCCATCTGGGGCACGCGCGCATGCTGGTCAATTTCGACTTGGTGTACCGCTGGCTCCGCGCTTCCGGCTACGACGTGACCTATGTGCGTAATATCACAGATATTGACGATAAAATCATCGAACGTGCCGCTAAAAACGGTGAAACCATCCAATCCTTGACTTCCCGCATGATCGCGGCCATGCACGAGGACCTGCAGCGCCTCAACGTGCTGCCTCCCACTTTCGAACCCAGGGCCACGGAACACATTGCCGGCATGATCGCCCTGATCGGCACGCTTGTGAACCGGGGGCTTGCCTACCGCGGCGACAACGGGGACGTCTATTACTCGGTGCGCGACTTTCCCGGGTACGGAAAGCTTTCCGGCAAGTCGCTGGAAGACCTGCGTGCCGGGGAACGGATTGCGGTGGACAGCCACAAACACGATCCGCTCGATTTCGTCCTCTGGAAAGCCGCCAAACCCGGCGAGCCTTCCTGGCCCTCTCCCTGGGGCGACGGGCGTCCGGGGTGGCACATCGAATGTTCCGCCATGAGCGAACATTTCCTGGGAGAACATTTCGACATCCACGGCGGCGGACACGATTTGCAGTTCCCCCACCACGAAAACGAAATCGCCCAAAGCGAAGGCGCCCATGGGCACGCGTTCGTGAACGTGTGGATGCATAACGGATTTCTGCGGGTCAACGACGAAAAGATGTCCAAGTCCCTGGGCAACTTTTTCACGATCGAAGACGTCCTCAAGGTCTTCGATGCGGAAGTGGTGCGGTTTTTCCTGCTGCGGGGCCATTACCGCAGCCCCCTCAACTACACCGACGCCCATCTCGAAGATGCGCGCCAGGCCCTGAACACCCTGTACACGGCCCTGCGCGGGCGCCGCGCGGAACCGGGGGCGGTTGACTGGAACGAACCGGCGGCACGCCAGTTCAGGGAAGCCATGGACGACGATTTCAACACCTCCGAAGCGGTGGCCGTGCTCTTCGGACTCGCGCGGGAAACCAACCGCAGCGGCAGCGATGCCGCCGCCACCCAGTTGCTGCGCCTGGGCCGGGTGCTGGGCCTGCTGGAACAGGATCCGGAGCGCTGGATGAGGGAGGGAGGGGGCCGCGCCGCCGCAGGCGGCGGCGCGGAAGCGGCGCGTATCGAGGCGCTGATCGCGCAGCGGGCCGAAGCCCGCCGCAGGAAGGATTTTGCGGAATCGGACCGGATCCGCGACTTGCTCCTGGGCCAGGGGATCCACCTGGAAGACGGTCCCCAGGGAACCACCTGGCGCAGGGCCTGAGGCACTTCAGGCGGGGTTGAAAAAGCTCCGCACCTTGTCCATGAACGTCTTGGCCCGGGGGCTGTGGGTGGGGCTGCTCCCGGTACTGGCTTCCAGCTGGCGCAACAGTTCCTTCTGGGCTTCGGTGAGCTTGACGGGTGTTTCCACCATCACGTGGCACAGCAGGTCGCCATAGCCGCTTCCACGCAATGCCTTGATGCCTTTGCCGCGCAGCCGGAACACCTGGCCGGTCTGAGTTTCCGCGGGAATTTTGAGCTTGGCATGGCCGTCCAGGGTGGGGATTTCGATTTCCCCGCCGAGCGCCGCCGCGCCGAAACTGATGGGCATTTCACAGTGGAGATCGGCGCCATCCCGTTCGAACACGGGGTGGGGGCGGACCTGGACCACCACGTAAAGATCGCCGGGCGGGCCGCCGGCCATGCCATGCTCCCCTTCGCCGGCCAGCCGGACCCGGTCGCCATGGTCGATGCCGGCAGGGATCTTGACCGCCAGGGTTTTGTACCGCTTGGTGCGGCCGGCGCCGCTGCATTCGGGACAGGGATGGGCGATGGTTTTGCCGCTGCCGTGACACGCCGGGCAGGTTTGCTGGATCGAAAAGAAACCCTGCTGCATGCGAACCTGCCCTTGCCCGCCGCAGGTGCCGCAGGTGGTGGGGCTCGTTCCCGGGCGTGCGCCACTGCCTTTGCAGGTGCCGCAGGTTTCCATGGTGGGAATGCGGATCTGCGTTTCCGTGCCGCGCGCCGCCTCTTCCAGGCTGATTTCCAGGTTGTAGCGCAGGTCGGCGCCGCGATAGACGCCGCCTTGCCGCCCCCGGCCGCCGCCAAAGAGGTCTCCGAAAATATCGCCGAAAGCGTCCGCAAAGCCTCCTCCCATGCCGCCAAAACCGGGGCCTCCGGGACCGGCGCCCTGGGAGGGGTCGACGCCGGCATGCCCGTAGCGGTCGTAGGCGGCGCGCTTGTCGGCGTCCGACAGCATTTCGTAGGCCTCCTTGGCCTCCTTGAACTGCGCTTCCGCCTTTGCGTTATCCGGATTGCGGTCCGGATGGTATTTCATGGCCAGCTTTCGGTACGACTTCTTGATTTCCTCTTCAGAAGCATCCCGATTGACGCCCAAGACTTCGTAATAGTCGCGTTTGCTCATTGTGGGCGCTTATTTTTTGTCCTTGACTTCCTCGAATTCGGCATCCACCACGTTTTCAGCCTTGGAAGACCCGCCTGCAGCCGATGCGCCGGCCTGTTCCGCCGCCTGGGCCCCGGCTTCCTGGCCGGAACCATACATCTTTTCTGCGAGCTTGTGGCTGGCTTCCGACAGGGCTTCGGCCTTGGCCGTCATGGCGCTTGCATCGTCCGACTTGAGCGCTGCTTCCGCGTCCTTGAGGGCTTCCTCGATCCGGCCCTTTTCGTCGGCTGACAGCTTGTCGCCATGATCCTTGAGCGACTTGGTCACGTTGTGAACCAGGGCTTCGAGCGTATTCTTGGCGTTCACGGCTTCCAGGTTCTTCTTGTCTTCCTCCGCATGTTCTTCGGCGTCCTTGACCATGCGCTGGATCTCGTCTTCGGAAAGTCCCGAGTTGGCCTTGATGGTGATCTTGTTTTCCTTGCCAGTGGCCTTGTCCTTGGCGCTCACGTGCAGGATCCCGTTGGCGTCGATGTCGAAGGTGACTTCGATTTGCGGCATGCCGCGCGGCGCCGGAGGAATGTCCGTGAGGTTGAACTGGCCCAGGCTCTTGTTGCCGGAGGCCATTTCCCGTTCACCCTGCAGCACGTGAATGGTCACGGCCGACTGGTTGTCGTCCGCGGTGGAAAACACCTGGGACGCCTTGGTCGGAATCGTGGTGTTCTTGTGGATCAGGCGCGTCATGACGCTGCCCAGGGTTTCGATGCCGAGGGAAAGGGGCGTCACGTCCAGCAGCAGCACGTCCTTCACTTCTCCCTGCAGAACGCCGCCCTGGATGGCCGCGCCGATGGCCACGGCTTCATCCGGATTCACGTCCTTGCGGGGCTCGCGGCCAAAGAATTCCTTTACGCGTTCCTGTACCTTCGGCATGCGGGTTTGTCCGCCCACCAGGATCACGTCGGCAATGTCGCCGATCTTGACGCCCGCGTCCTTGATGGCGGTTTCGCAGGGCTTGATGGTGCGCGCGATCAGGTCTTCCACCAGGCTTTCCAGCTTGGCGCGGGTGATCTTGACCACCAGGTGCTTGGGACCCGATGCGTCTGCCGTGATGTAGGGCAGGTTCACTTCCGTCTGCTGGGAGGAGGAAAGCTCGATTTTGGCCTTCTCGGCCGCTTCCTTCAGGCGTTGCAGGGCAAGCACGTCCTTGCGCAGGTCCATGCCGTTTTCCCGTTTGAATTCGTCGGCCAGGAACTCGATGATGCGCAAGTCGAAATCTTCCCCGCCCAGGAACGTGTCGCCGTTGGTGGACAACACTTCAAACTGGTGCTCGCCGTCCACTTCGGCGATTTCGATGATGGAAATGTCGAAGGTGCCGCCGCCCAGGTCGTACACGGCGATCTTGCGGTCCCCCTCCTTCTTGTCCAGCCCGAACGCGAGTGCGGCAGCGGTGGGTTCGTTGATGATCCGCTTGACTTCGAGCCCCGCGATCCGGCCGGCGTCCTTGGTGGCCTGACGCTGGCTGTCATTGAAGTAGGCCGGCACGGTGATGACCGCTTCCGTCACTTCCTCGCCCAGGTAGTCTTCCGCCGTCTTTTTCATTTTTTGCAGCACGGCCGCGGAAATTTCGGGCGGGGCCATTTTCTTGCCGCGTGCTTCGACCCAGGCGTCGCCATTGTTGGACTTGACGATGCTGTAGGGCACCATGCCGATGTCCTTCTGCACCATCTCTTCCTGGAACTTGCGGCCGATCAGGCGCTTGACCGCAAACAGGGTGTTTTTTGGGTTGGTGATGGCCTGGCGTTTGGCGGGGGCGCCGACCAGGACTTCCCCGTCTTCCATGTAGGCCACGATGGACGGCGTGGTCCGTGCCCCTTCCGCGTTTTCGATGACTTTGGGTTTGCCGCTTTCCATGACGGCCACGCAGGAGTTGGTGGTCCCCAAGTCGATGCCAATGATTTTGCCCATGGTGTTCTGCCTCAAATGATGATGAATGGATGGCTTATAGATCGGGTTTTAGCGCGGATATTCAAGGGGTCGGATCGGTTTTTCCCTTGGAAACGGTGACCAGGGCCGGGCGCAGGATGCGCTCGTGCAGGGCGAACCCTTTCTGCATGACGTTCAGGACCCAGTGGGCAGGCACGTCGCCGCTTTCCAGCGAGGCGATGGCCTGGTGCCGGTTCGGGTCGAACTTTTCCCCGACCGGGTTGATTTCGGCGATGCTGAATTTTTCGAAGACGCTGGCGAGCTGGCGGGCCGTCAGTTCCACGCCGCTGCGGTAGCTTTCCAGCGAGGCGTCCTTCACATGGAGCGCGGCCTCAAGGCTGTCCATCACGGCAAGCAGCTCGGCAGCGAAGGATTCCAGGGCAAACTTGCGGGCCTGGGCCAGATCCGCGGTCGCGCGTTTGCGCACGTTTTCCGTTTCGGCCTTGGCACGAAGCCAGGCTTCCTCCTTTTCGCGCAGGCTCGCTTCGGCTTGGTTGAGGGCCGCAAGGGCCTGCTCCAGGGTCATTTCCGGAATGGCGGAAGCGGCTTCGTGGGCGGCGGCCTCGATGTCGTTCTGGCCGGATGCGGGTGCCGCATTGCTTGAATCTTGCATCATGTCCTCCTCTGGGAATGCAGGGACCATATGGGGCATAAAGCCGGGCTTTCAAGAGGCCGGCTGAAAATAAATGTCGGAAAGGGGAAGGCTAGCGGGAGGCTCCGGCCGCGAGGGCGCGCTTCAGGCTCAGATCTCCTTCGGACTGGGCCTGTGCGGACGACCAGTGGGGGGAAACCCAGCCTTCCAGGTGTTCCAGGGCGATGTCGGCCAGGGCGTCGAGCCAGGGAGCGCTTTCGTTGAGGGCGGGGATGTAATGGTATTCGCGCCCTCCTTCGGTCAGGAAGGCGGTTTTGACTTCCATGCCGATTTCCTCAAGGGTTTCGAGGCAATCTGCGGGAAAGCCCGGGCAGACCACGTGCATGTTGGAGACGCCTTCCCGCGCGAGTTGGCGTACCAGCGGCTCGGTGTAGGGCTTGACCCATTCGGCCCGGCCGAAAAGGGACTGGAACGACACGGCGTACTGTTCCGGCTGCAGGCCCAGGGCTTCTCCCAGGAGCCGGCCCGTCTTGAGGCATTCGCAGTGGTAAGGGTCGCCTCGGTCGAGCGTGTAACGGGGGACGCCGTGAAAGCTCATCACCAGCTTGTCGGGGCGGCCGTGAACCGCCCAATAGCTTTCCACCTGCGCTCGCAGGGCCTGGATGTAGGCCGGGTGGTCATGGTAGTGCCGCACCACGCGAACTCCGGGAACGTTGCGGTAGGTCCGCAGCGCTTCGAACAGGGCATCCATGCTGGAGGCGGTCGTGCTGGCCGCATATTGGGGGTAGAGGGGCAGCATCAGGATGCGGTCGCAATGGCGCGCCTTGAGTTCCGCCACCCCTGCGGCGATGGAGGGCTGGCCGTAGCGCATGGCGTAAACCACGGCCGTAGGGGAAGGCACGCGGGCGGCCAGCCGTTCGGCCAGTCCAGCCGCCTGGCGTTCCGTATGCACGCGCAGGGGGGAGCCTTCCGGAGTCCAGATGGAAGCGTATTTCCTGGCCGACCGGGCGGGCCGGGTGTTGAGTATGATTCCATGCAGGATCAGCCACCAGAGGGGGCGGGGAATTTCGACCACGCGCGGGTCGCCCAGGAACTGTCTCAAATAGCGACGCAAGGCACTTTTTTCAGGCGCGTCAGGAGTGCCCAGGTTGACCAGCAGCACGCCGGTGCGGGACACGGTCCCGTGGGAATAATCCGGTTCGTTCAGGTATCGGGCCATGTCAGTGTTGAGACAGGGCGCTCGAAAGCAGCTTGGCCGTCACGTCCACGATGGGGATCACCCGTTCGTAGGCCATGCGGGTCGGTCCGACCACCCCCAGGGTGCCCACCACCTGTCCGTCCACCTCATAGGGGGCCGTGACGACGCTGAATTCGTCCAGGGGGACCAGCCCGGATTCCCCGCCGATGAAGATCTGGACGCCGTCCGCGCGCTCGCTCATGTCGAGCAGCTGCAACAGGCCGGTTTTTTGTTCGAAGACGTCGAACAGGCGGCGGAGCTGGGTAATGTTTCCCGAAACGTCCTGGTGGCCGATGAGCCGGCCTTCCCCCGACAGGACATAGTCGTCCCGGCTCTTGAGGGCGCTGCTGCCCACTTCCATGGCGGTTTTCATGAGGGCCTGGATGTCCTGGCTCAGGTTTTGCAGTTCGCGCGTCAGGGCGTTCCGGATGCCTTCAAAATCGTGTCCGGTAAAATGCTCGTTGAGGTACTGCGCGGCCTGCGACAGCTGGCCCGTGCCGTAGGACTGTTCGGTGAAAATCACCCGGTTCTGCACGTCCCCTTCCAGGGTGACCAGGATCAGCAGGATGCGCTTTTCGGAAAGACGGAGAAATTCCACATGGCGGAATCCGGTGGAGCGGCGCTTGGGCGTGCGCACGATGCCGGCAAACGCGGTGAGTTCGGCCAGCAGCTGTGAGGCGGCCGAGACCAGCCGCGGTGTTTCGGCCGGATGCAGCTGATGCTCGAGCTGGTTGAGGGTGTCGGCTCCCAGCGGCTTGATGGTCATCAGGCTGTCCACGAAAAAACGGTAGCCGCGGGGTGTGGGCACGCGTCCGGCGGACGTGTGCGGACTGGCGATGAACCCCATCTCCTCCAGGTCCGCCATGACGTTGCGGATGGTCGCCGCAGAAAGTTCGAGGCCGGAAAGTTTTGAAAGGGCTCGCGAACCGACGGGTTGTCCATCCTCGATGTAACGCTCCACCAGGGCTTTGAGAAGGGCGCGGGCACGGTCGTTTAACATGCGCTTCATTTTACCTGAAATGTGGTTTAATTCCCGGGATGAATTCCACCTTCCAACGAATCGGCATCGTCGGCAAGTACGACAGCCAGAATCTGGCTGAACCCCTGCGCAGACTCCTGGCGTTTCTGACGGCGCGCGGTGCCCACGTGACCCTGGACCACCGTTCCGCAGCCGCCGTGGACGCGCCTCCCGAACTTGCCGTGACGCTCGAAAACATCGGTTCCCACGCCGATCTCGTGATCGTGCTGGGCGGCGACGGCACCATGTTGCATGCGGCCCGGGCGCTGGCCTGCCAGAGCGTGCCCATCATCGGCATCAACCTGGGGCAGCTGGGCTTCCTTACGGACATCCCCGCCCAGGCCATGGAAAAAATGCTGGGCCCGGTGCTGGACGGGCACTACCAGGAAGAGACCCGTACCCTCCTCAAGACGAAAATCGTTCGCGACGGCACCATCGTGAGCCGTTCCGCGGCCCTCAACGACGTGGTGCTGACCAAAGGCGTGCGCGGCAGCATGATCGACCTGGAAGTCTACGTGGACGGCCGTTTCGTTTACAGCCTTCGGGCCGACGGCCTGATCGTGGCCACTCCCACGGGGTCCACCGCGTACGCGCTTTCGAGCGGGGGGCCGATCCTGCATCCGGACCTGGCCGCCATCGTGCTGGTGCCCATCTGCCCCCATACCCTGAGCAACCGGCCGATCGCCCTGAGCGACCGCTGCACGGTGGAAGTGATTCTCCAGAAAGGGGCGGGCGCCGTGGCCAATTTCGACGTGCAGGACCATTGCGAGCTGGCCGCGGACGACCGGCTGGTGATCACTCCGGCGGAGAAGGGCATCCGCCTGCTGCACCCCCTCGAACACAGCTATTTTGCGATGTTGCGGGAAAAGCTGCGCTGGGGAGCCAAGCTGTATTAGGCCCCATGCTGAGCGCCCTCGGTATCCGCAATTTTGTCATCGTCGAAACCCTCGACCTCGAATTCGCGTCCGGATTCACGGTGCTGACCGGCGAAACGGGTGCGGGCAAGTCGATACTGATCGAAGCCCTGTCGCTCGCGCTGGGCGCCCGTGCCGAATCCGGCGTGGTGCGTCCGGGCGCCGAGCGGGCCGAAGTGGTGGCCGAGTTCCTCATTCCCGAAGGCAGTCCCGCCCGGCGGTGGTTGCAGGAAAACGACCTGCTGCCGGAAGAGGGCTGCGTGCTGCGCCGGGTTGTGGACGTTTCGGGAAAATCGCGCGGCTACATCAACGGCACCAGCGTGCCGGTCCAGCAGCTCAAGGTCCTGTCGGAATGGCTGCTCGACATTCACGGCCAGCATGCGCACCAGTCCCTGCAGAAGTCGGCCAACCAGAGTGCCTTGCTGGACGCGTACGGCGGTACCGCCGAACTGGCCCAGGCCGTGCGGGCCGCCTTCAGCCGCTGGCAGGATGCCCGGCAGCGCCGGGATGAGTGGCAGTCCCGATCGGAAGCCCTGCTGGAAGAAAAGGCGCGGCTGCGCGATGACGTGCGCGAACTTGAAGCGCTGGACCTCGGCGCGGGTAGCTGGGAGGCCTTGCAGGCGGAGCAGGCGCGCCTTGCCCATGCGGCGAGCCTGCAGGAAGGAGCCCAGTTCGCCCTGGATGCGCTGGCCGAAGCGGACGATGCCGTGCAGGCCCGGTTGCAGGCGGTGGCGGACCGGCTGGACGGCCTCACGGCCTTTGACCCGTCCCTGCAGCCGGGCGCCGACCTCATCGCGTCCGCCAGGATCCAGCTGGACGAAGCGGTCCATGCCTTGCGCCGGTATGCCATGGGAGTCGAAATCGACGAGGAGGGACTGCACCGGGCCGAAGCGCGCATGCAATCGGTTCTGGCGGCCGCGCGCAGGCACCGGGTGAAGCCGGAAATGCTGCCGGGCCATCTCGAAGGGCTTGCCGAACGTCTTGCAACCCTCGAGTCGGCCGGTTCGGGAGCGGCGCTCGAGAAGGCGGCGGCTGCGGCCGAAGCGGAGTTCCGACACCAGGCGCAAGCGCTCTCGGAAAAGCGGGCGGTCGCTGCAGCGGCCCTGGGCAAGACCGTCACCGAAACCATGGGCCTGCTTGCCATGGGCAGCGGCGTCTTCGACATCGTCCTGACGCCGGTGGAGCGCGCCTCGGCAGCCGGGCTCGACGAAGTGGAGTTTCGCGTGTCCGCCCACGCCTCGCGTGCCCCCGAACCGCTTGCCCGGGTGGCTTCGGGCGGCGAGCTGTCCCGCATCAGCCTGGCGATCCAGGCGGCCCTGATCTCCGTTTCCTCGGTGCCCACCCTCATATTCGACGAAGTGGACACGGGCATCGGTGGCCGGGTGGCGGAAATCGTGGGACGGCTGCTCGAAAGCCTGGGCGAGCGGCATCAGGTCATTTGCGTGACCCACCTGCCCCAGGTGGCTGCGCGCGGGCGCCATCACCTGAGCGTCACCAAATCGGAGCAGGGTGGCGCCGTCAACAGCACGATCCAGGTGCTGAGCCGCGAAGCGCGCGTCGAAGAGCTGGCACGCATGCTGGGGGGGGTGACCATCACCCAGACGACGCGCCGTCACGCGGCGGAACTGCTGGGTCACTGAGCAAAGCGGGCCGGCGACACGGCGCGTGCCAGCTGGCGTTCCAGCGGCAGCGGCGTTCCTTCCAGCCTGGCGGCGATGAGCGCTGCCGCCAGGCTGCTCCACACCAGGCCGCGCGAAGCGAGCCCCATCACGGCATAGAGTCCCGGTTCCCCGGGCATTTCTCCCACCAGCGGCAGCCGGTCCCGCGCCACGCAGCGAAGGCCCACGCGTTCCGTGCGAGGGAGGTCCTGCAGGGCGAGGCCGGGCAACAGGGGTCCCAGCCGGGAGAGATTTTCCCGGCTGTCCCGTTCCCTCGGGTTCAGGTCCGCGGACGCGTCGTAGGTGGCGCCGATGCACAGGCCGGGCCCGGGCCCGGGAATCAGGTATCCGTCCCGGCACAGGACCGGGGTTTGCGGCGGCAGCGGGTTCTGGCCGAGCAGGGTGATCTGTCCCCGGAAAATGCCGAGAGGCAGCATCGCCGCCTGTGAAAAGCGAGCCGCCCCGGCCCCGGGGGCGAGAATGAGGACGGGTGCCTGCGCCAGGACACGGTCGTCTGCGTCGTGTGCAGCCCAGCCTTGCGCGGTTCTGTGCAGCGACGCGACCTCCGCCTGCCAGCGGGGGGCGACCGCCTGGCCGGCCGCGTGCAGCGCGGCCCGGCAGTAGCTGCCGGGCTCGATCCATCCGGCCGAAGGGAAATGCCAGCCGCCCTGCGGCAGCGGCAGGCTCGCAAGCCGGGACGCCTCTTCCCGTTCGAGGAAGCGCGCGAAATCTGCGGGGTACCCTCTTTCCGCCAGGGTCCTGCGTGCGCTGACGGCCTGCGCATCGTCGGAGACCAGGTGCAGCACGCCCCGCATCTGGCTGAATACGGTGCCGGTGGCGGCCTGAAGGCGGGCGACGGTGCCCAGGGCATGCAGAAATCCCGCGCGCCCGAGCCGGGAAGCGAGGTTGTCGTCGCGCGAAAGCACCGGCCGCAAAATGCCGGCCGGGTTTCCCGAAGCTTCCGCCGCCGGGCCGTTGCGACGGTCCAGCAGGATGACCTGCCAGCCGAGCCGGGACAGGCGTTCCGTGACCAGGCATCCGCCCAGGCCGGCCCCGACCACGATGGCGCGGCGCTCGGCCGGCGGCGCCAGCGAAACGGCCAGCGAGGCGTTGTGCCGGGGCGTGGCCCTGCGACGGAAACCCGCTTCGGGAATGCGATCGAAGCAGGCTGCCAGCCGTTCCCGCTTGCGGCCGAACCCGGGGAGCCGCCGCACCGTGAAACCCTGGTGTTCCAGCGCGCGCCGCACGGACCCTGCCACGCACCAGGTGGCGAGGGTGGCCTGCGGCGCACAGAGGCGGGCCACTTGCCGGATCACGCTTTCCTCCCACATGCGCGGGTTCCTGGCCGGGGAAAACCCGTCCAGGAAAACCGCCTGCGCGGCCATGGACAGTTCGGGCAGCAGCGCCTGCACGTCCCCCAGGGCCAGCGTGAGGCAAACGCGGCCCCCTTCGAATTCCAGGGTGTGGATGCCCGGGACCAGGGGGGGCCAGGCCTCAGAGAGGGCTTGGGCGAACGGGGCGAGCGCGGCATGGGGTCTCCAGGCGCGCACCAGGTCCTCGCGGGTGAACGGATGCTGTTCCACCGAAACGAAATGCAGGCGCGCGTCCTGAGGCCGTTCGCTGCGGCGCCAGGCTTCCCAGGCGACGAGGAAGTTGAGCCCCATTCCGAAGCCCAGCTCCAGAATCTGGAAGCTGTCGCATTCCCGCCAGCGATGCGGCAGGCCGTTGCCTTCCAGAAACACGCGCACGCTTTGCTCCGGGCCTCCGTCGGCGGAATGGTAGACGTCGCCGAATTCGGTGGCGAACGGCGCGGCTCCTTCAAAACGGATCCTGGCAGGGGTGAGGGTGGACATGGCGCCATTGTACCGGCCGACAACCGGCGTGCCGTGCAACTGTTTGCGACCTGCTCCGACCGGCCTCCCGTTACAGTGGACCGGCACAAAGGATTTCTTCCTTGAACCCTTTCGGGGTGCCATGGTTGCGCTGTTACGCGGCAAGGCCATGAAACTGGAGCAACACTATCGCCGGACGGCATGCATCTCGCCGTCGGCGAGGCATGGCGTGAATCCGGCATTTTTTTTGGAGACGCGCCATGGTCGCTTTTGATTTGATTCAATGGATGTTTCGAAGCGTGCTGTATGTGGGATGGACGTTCAGGCACTGGCGGGGGGCGCTGCGCGCGCAGCGCTGCCTGGCGGTCGCGGCACCGCTGCAGGCCGTGGCGCAGGAAGCTCTGCTGCCTGAAGCCGAGGAAAGCAGGGAGAGGGAGACGACGGTGCCGGAAGCAGCCAGCGTGGGGCAGCCGGTTCCCGTCCCCGACGCCGAGTTTCTCGGCGGGCAGGCCCTGATCCGGTATGGAGAAGGGTTCAGCGTGGTTTGCCTTTTTTACCGTCGCCATGCCCGCGTCACGCGAGTGCTCTGGCTGGACTACAAAAAACTCCAGCGCAAGCACGGCGCCTACGTGGTGCGGCGCCTGCGCACCCGCGCAGGGGAGTCTTCAGTGCCTGCCCGGACCCTGCCGCATGCTGCGGACGGTCGTTCGAAAGCCTGGGGACGAATCGCACTGCCGGACGAGTACCTGGAATTCGAGTCGCTCCAGGATCTGCGCGTGATCAGGCTGATGGAAAAAACGGTGGAGGATGCCGGAACCCTGATCGAGGAGGAAATTCCGGAAAATCTCCTCAACAAACGGCCCTGGCGCCTGCTGCCGCCCTGCGAGGCACCGGAACACGAACTGACGGACCTGCAGAAACGCCGTAAGACCGTGGAGTTGTCCATGACGGAAATACGGGCGGAAGATGCTGCCAGGAAAATACCCCTGGCAAGCCGGGAGAAAGCGTACCCCAACATGGTGCCGCCTCCCGTGGTGCGATCCCACAGCGGGCTGCTACGCAAAACCGGCTACGTGGAACGGACCGATCCGTCAGGCCGGAAGTACCGTACTTTCTTCGCGGAAGTGGACGACGGGGAACGGACGGTCCGGCACATCGGCGTCGATCTGCAGCGGGCATTGCTGCGTGAACAGGTCGACATCGGCGACCGGGTGGAAGTGTTCAATATCGGACTGGTCCCGGTCGGTTCGGGAAAGTACAAAAAAAAGATATGGAGCGCCCGGAAGTTGCCGGTATGAATGGATCGACGGGGGTTCGCCCCCGTTTTTTTTCGGATGTGTGTTACCCTCGGGATTGTTGTCTTGCCGAAAGCGACCATGAATATCTTTTCCATATTGATCGCCTTGCTGCTGGAACCCTACCGGCCGGCATCGGTTCAGGCCCGGGTGTTCGGGAGCTTTGATCGCTATGCGCGCACGCTCGACGACCTGCTCAATTCCGGAGAGCGCCACCACGGGATCGCAGCCTGGGTGCTGGCGGTGTTGCCGCTGCTGGCGCTGACCTGGTCGATTTATTTCCTGGCGGGGCATCTGGGTGCCGGCCTGGGGTGGGTGCTTGACGTGCTGGTGCTGACCGCCATGCTGGATTTCAGGCCCATACTGGACCGCCTGGCCTCCCTTCAACGCGAATTGCGGCAGGATGACCCGACCGCGGTCGCCGAACGGCTGGGCATTTCGTCGAAAAGTCCGGTGCCGCTCGCACAGCTCGTGGCCCGGTCCATCGAGCTCGCCGTCATGGACGTCCACACCCGCCTGCTCGCCGTCCTTTTCTGGTACTGCATCCTGCCCGGGCCGGTCGGCGCGCTGCTTTACCTGATGGCGATGCGGCTCAACCAGCTGTGGGGTTCCGATACCAAGACGGATTTCGGAAGCTTTTCCCGGACCGCGTTTTTCTGGCTGGACTGGGTTCCCCAGCGGCTGACGGCATTTGCGTTCGCCGTGGTGGGCAATTTCGAGGATTCCCTGTTCTGCTGGCGTACCCAGGCGTCCGGCAGGCAGGCCGGCATGCGCCTGGTGCTTGCCAGCGCCGCGGGTGCCCTGGGCATCCGCCTGGGCGATTCCGCATCGCCTCAGCGTTCCTACGGCGACCTGGATCTGGGCGTGGGCGAGTTTCCCGACCTCGACCACCTGCGCAGCGCCGAAGGCATGATCTGGCGCACGCTGGTGCTCTGGCTGCTGGTGATCGCCCTGATCACCATTGCAGCCGTGGTGGGCGCCTAGCTGCGCCGCGTCCTTTCGCTTTCCCGCTGCAGCGTGGTGAGATAACGCAGGCGCAATTCCCGTTGCGGGTGCCCGGCTGCCCAGTTCTTCAGGGCGCAGTCCGGTTCCTGCAGGTGACGGCAGTCGGAAAAACGGCATTGGCCGACCAACCCGGCAAATTCCCGGAAATAATTCGCAAGGGCGTCGGGGCGCAGATAGGCGAGGCCGAACTCCTGCAGACCCGGGGAGTCGATCAGGACGCTTTGGGCGTTCAGGGGATAGCAGCGGGTGGCCGTGGTGGTGTGGCGGCCGGTTCCGAGCGCCTGGGAGATTTCAGCCGTGCGTGCCCGAGCGCCGGGGGCGAGGGCGTTCACCAGGGTGGATTTTCCCATGCCCGATTGCCCCACCAGGATGTTCACGTGGCCATGCAGGACCGGTACCAGGAGCGAAGGGTCCCGCAGCGCGCTGAGCCGGAGCAGGGGGTAGCCCAGATCCGTGTAGTAGGACAGGCGCTCCGCAGCGGCGGTGGCGGCGGCACCCAGGTCCCATTTGTTCAGAACGATCACCGCGCCGATCCCCGCCGCGTCCGAGGCCAGCAGGCAGCGCGTCAGCAATTCCTCGCTGTAGGGCGGATCGGGGGCAACCACCGCCAGCACCTGGTCCACGTTGGCGGCCAGCAGTTTTTCCCGGTGTGCATCGGCGCGGTACAGCAGGGTTTGCCGCGCAGCCACCGTTTCGATGACGCCCTGGCCGTTGCCGGTCATCCTGAATTCCACGCGGTCGCCGCAGGCCACGTCCTGCCGCTTGCCGCGGCGCACGCAGTCCACGGCCGGGGCGTCGGCGGATGCCGTGACTTCGAAGTGGCGCCCGAAAGACGCCGTGACGGTTCCGGTCAGCAGCGGATTCACGCGGCCGACAGGGATTCCAGCCGGGCGATACGCACCGCGGCGGGAGGGTGGGAATCGTACACGGCGGAATGCAGCGGGTCGGGCGTGAGGGTGGCGGCATTGTCCTGGTAGAGCTTCACCAGGGCGCTGACCAGGTCCTTCGCGTGCGCGTGGCTTGCCGCGTAGGCGTCCGCCTCGAATTCGTGCTTGCGGGAATAATGGCTCATCACCGGCTGGAGCGGGAACGAGAAGACCGGGGCCACCAGCATGAACAGGATGAGCGCTACGGCCGAATCCGGCTGCGCAAGGGGGAGCCCCAGCCCCTGGTAGAACCACGGGGCGTTCTTGAACCCTCCCAGCAACGCAAGGAACAGCAGGCTCAGGACGAACAGTACGCCGATGCGCTGCATCACGTGCCGGCGGCGATAGTGGCCCAGCTCGTGCGCGAGCACCGCTTCGGTTTCCGAAGGGTTGAGCCGTTCCAGCAGGGTGTCGAAAAACACCACCCGTTTGCTGCCGCCGAAGCCGGTGAAGTACGCGTTGCCGTGGCTCGACCGCTTGGAGCCGTCCATCACGAAAAGGCCGTTGGAGCGGAATCCGCAGCGGGCCAGCAATCCTTCCACGCGGGTGCGCACGTCGCCCGACGGCAGCGGCGTGAAGCGGTTGAACAGCGGGGCGATGAAGGTCGGATACAGCGCCAGCAGGGTGACGTTGAAAACCATCCAGGCACCCCAGGCCCAAAGCCACCAGAACGAGCCGAGGGAGTCCATCATCCAGACGGCGGCCATCAGGACCGGCGCGCCCAGCAGCACGGCAATCAGGGTTTCCCTCAGCAGGTCGAGCGCATAGAGCCTTGGCGTGACCCTGTTGAACCCGAAGCGGGCTTCCACCACGAACGTCCCGTACAGGCCGAGCGGCAGGTCGGCGGCGGCGCCTATCAGCAGCACGCTGCCTGCGAGGCTCAGCGCATGCAGGGTGCCGGTCCCGAACAGCGATGCGCAGGCACGATTCAGGGCGTCGAACCAGCCGCCTTGCGTGAACGCAAAAAGCAGCAGGGCTTCCACCGCGGTCTGGGCCATTCGAAGTTTTGTGCGGGCACAGGTATAATCTGCGGCCTTCTGATGTTCACTGAGCGAAATGCGATTCCGGAATGCGGGCGGCACCTCGTCGCGGTGGTCCCGGACATGGCGGATTTGCCTGAATCCCAGCCACAGCCGGGCCGTCGTGACGACGGCAAGCAAAGTCAGGAATGCGGCGTTGAACAGGATCGACAGACTCATGGACAGTAACCGTTTGCGAGCGCACCGGATTCAGGCATAAAAACAAACCGGACAATTATGGCACAAGACAAAAACCACCTCATCTGGGTCGACATGGAAATGACCGGGCTCGATCCCCTGCGCGACCGGATCATCGAAGTCGCGCTGGTGATCACGGACAGCCAGTTGCAGACGGTCGCACAGGCCCCCGTCATGGTTGTTCACCAGAGCGACGCCGTCCTGGACGGCATGGACGCCTGGAACAAGGGAACCCACGGCCGTTCGGGGCTGATCGGCAAGGTCAAGGCGTCCACCCTGAACGAAGCCCAGGTGGAAGAGGCGCTGCTGGCTTTCCTGAACCAGTATGTGCCGTCCGGGGAATCGCCCATGTGCGGCAATTCGATCTGCCAGGACCGCCGCTTCATGGCCAACCACATGCCCCGCCTGGAACGCTATTTCCATTACAGGAACCTGGACGTGAGCACGCTCAAGGAACTGTCACGCCGCTGGAAACCGGCGGTCTACGGAGCGTTCAAGAAGTCGGCCAAGCACGAAGCGCTGGCCGACATCGAAGAGTCCATCGCAGAACTGAAGCATTACCGCGAACATTTCATCCGGCTCGACTGACCCCCGTCGCGGACATCAGCGCAAGGCCCCCCGGACGTGTTCGAGAAACTGCGGGGCCGGCACGAAGCCGACCAGGCGTTCCCCGCTCAGTTCCTGTCCGTTCCGGCTGAAAAACAGGGTTCCGGGCGGGCCGAACAGTCCGAAGCGGGCCAGCAGCGCCCGGTCGTCGGGGGAGTTGGCCGTCACGTCCGCGCGCAGCAGCACGGCCTGGGACAGCGCCGTTTTCACGTCGGCGCGCGGGAAGACCTGCTTTTCCATTTCCACGCAGGACACGCACCAATCGGCATAAAAATCGAGCAGCACCGGACGCTGGTCCAGGGCGGCCTGATGCAGGGCGCGATCCAGTTGCGCCACGCTGGAGACCGGCTGGAACGGGGGGCCGTCCTTGGACAGGCGTGAGCCGAGCAGCGGCAGGACCATCCACAGGGCGACGCCCAGGAGCATGACCCCGAAAAAGCGCTTGACCCAGACCATCCAGCGTCCGGCGCGCGGCAGGAAAACCCCGGCGGAAGTTCCGATCACCAGCAGGGGGCTGCCCATGCCGAGGGCCAGGATGAAAAGGGCGGCGCCTCCCATCACCACGTCCCGTGTCTGGGCGATGTAGAGCAGTCCGCCGGCCAGGGGGGCGGCCACGCAGGGCCCCATCACGAGTGCGGACAGCACGCCCATGAGCCCCACGCCCAGATGCCGGCCTCCGGGCAGGCGGGCGGAAAGGCCGTTGAGCCGGTTCTGCAGGCCGACGGGCATCTGGAGCTGGTAGAGGTCGAACATGGACAGCGCCAGAAGAACGAACAGCAAGGCCGTCCCGGCCTGGACGGGGGGCGTTTGCAGGGCGTTGGAAAGCAGGGTGCCCGACAGCCCGGCCAGGACGCCGGCCACGGCATAGGTTACGGCCATGCCCAGCACGTAGGTGAGCGACAGTCCGAAGGCGCGTCCTTTGGTGAGGCTGCTGCCCTGGCCCGCGATGATGCCGGAAAGGATGGGAATCATGGGGAAGAGGCAGGGCGTGAGGGCGAGCAGCAACCCGAAACCGAAGAAACTGGCCAGTACCCAGCCCGGCCGCGCGCCTTTGAGGAAGGCCAGATACTCGTTGGGGTTGGCCGAGTCGGCAGACGGCGGGCCGGCGTCATAGGGGCTGTCGGTGGAGACGGCACGGTAGGTTCGCCCGTCGGCGGCCAGGGTGAAGTGTTGCGTGGTGGGCGGGTAGCAGATGCCGCGGTCGGCGCAGCCCTGGTAGGACACGTCGAGGCGGGCCGGCAGCGTGCCCGGCACCGTCACGTCAGCGACAAAAGGACGGTGGTACACCCAGACCTTGCCGAAACTCGGGTCCTCCTTGCTTTCGGCCTGGGGAAAGGCGATCTGGGCGGGAGCTATCGGGGCCGGGTCGGCGATCTTGATGCGGTCGCGGTAAAGATAGTAGCCGGGGGCAGGGGAAAACTGCACGGCCAACTGCCCCGCGGAGACCCCCGCCTGCGCCGCCACCTTGAAAGCCTCTTCCGGCAGGAGGAACTTGCGGCTTCCCTCGCCTCCCAGGGTGCCGCCAAGGTCGGCGGCAGGGGCGGACAGCCCTTCGAGCGCCTGCGCGGGCAAGGCCGGTAAGAACGCCAGAAGAAGCGGGAGCGCCAGGGGCGTCGCCAGACGCCGGAACAGGTGATTCATCGGGAAAATCCAAATGCGAAACAGGGCCATTTTACTCCGACAGCCGGGAGAGTGCCCAGTTCACATGTTCCCGGACCAGGGCGGAAGGGTGATTTTGGCGCCGTGCCAGGGCTGCCCGGGCCGATGCCGTGGCAGGGCCGTTGCCCAGGGCCACCGCGATGTTGCGAAGCCACCGTTCGTGACCGATGCGGCGGATGGGGGATCCGGCCAGGGCGCTTTCGAATTGCGCGGCCTCCCAGCCGAACAGGGTTTCCAGTTCCCCCGCCTCGAGCGGCGCCCTGGGGGCGAAATCGGGCACGCTGGCCAGGTGCGCAAAGCGGTTCCAGGGGCAGACCAGCTGGCAATCGTCGCACCCGTAAATGCGGTTTCCCAGAAGCGGCCGCAGCGCTTCGGGAATGCTGCCGCGGTGTTCGATGGTGAGGTAGGAAATGCAGCGCCGGGCATCGAGGCGGTACGGGCCCAGGATGGCCCGGGTCGGGCAGATGTCCAGGCAGGCCTGGCAGGTGCCGCAATGGTCTTCTCCGTCCGGCCCGTCCGGCGGCAGGGGCAGGTCGGTGAACAGCTCCCCCAGGAAAAAAAAGGATCCGGCGTCGCGCCGAAGCAGCAGCGTGTGTTTGCCGCGCCATCCCAGGCCGCCCTGGCGCGCGATTTCCACTTCCAGCACCGGGGCGCTGTCCGCGAACACGCGATAACTGAAAGGGCCCCAGCGGGCTTCCAGCCCTGTCGCAAGCTGCTGCAGCCTGCCGCGCAGCACCTTGTGATAGTCCCGTCCCAGGGCGTAGCGGGACACGTAGCCGCGCGACGGGTCTGCGAGCGCCGCCTCGGCCGCGCCGGGAGAAGCCCAGAGGTAGGGCAGGGTCACGCTCACGACGCGCAAGGTGCCGGGATGCAGCGCTTCCGGTTGGCGGCGCAGTTCGGCGTGGCGGGCAAGGAACGCCATGTCCCCGTGACGCCCTTCCGCGACCCAGGCTTCCAGGCGGCGGGAAGCTTCTTCCAGGGAAGGCCTGGAAACGGACACGGCGTCGAAACCAAGCGCCCTGGCCTGTCGGACCAGGTCGTCTTTGATGGCCTGCAAGGGCAGGGGAGAGCCGGGTTTCATGGTCACATCATACAAGAGCCCTCCCTTGCCAAAGTCCGGACGCTATGATTGGATGCGGGATTGACTGCCTTCTGCGACCGCGAGGGTCCCGTGAACGGCCTGGAACCTGATTCCCAACACTCTGAACACAAAGAATTTTTCCCCGATGCGGCGGCCCTGGAACAGTGGGGGGAGCGGTTTGCCCGGCTGCTTCGGCCCGGCATGCTGGTGGCGCTGCGCGGTGACCTGGGCGCAGGCAAAACGACGCTGGCGCGGGCCATGCTGCGGGCGCTCGGGGTGACCGGCCGCATCAAAAGTCCCACCTACGCCCTCCTTGAAACCTATAATGTTTCGAGCTTATACTTGTATCACTTTGATTTTTATCGAATCAAGGGGCCTTCTGAATTGGAGGATGCGGGATTCCGCGACTGCTTTTCCGGAGCGGGCCTCTGTTTCGTGGAGTGGCCGGAACGGGCGGGCCGCTGGCTCCCGGTTCCGGACATCACGCTGACGTTGTTTGTGGAGGACGCGGGACGAACGCTCACGGTCACAGCGGACACAGATTTGGGACGGGAATGCCTCGATCGCCTGTACAACGCGTGAAACACCTCATGGCCCTGGCAGGGATTGCCGCGGCCCTGGGCCTGCCGTGCAGCGCGCTGGCCGCGAGCCGCATCGATTCGGTCCGGCTGTGGCCGGCGGAAGAATACACCCGGGTGACGTTCGAATCCCACAGCGGCATCCACAGCACGCTGTTTTCCGTCGAAAACCCCGAACGCCTGGTGCTCGATCTCGATGACGTGGACAGCGGACCGGCCCTGAAAGCGATGGCCAAGCTCCTCAAGCCGGAGGACCCCTACATCAAGGGAATCCGCGTGGGGCGCTTCAAGCCCCATGTGCTGCGCGTCGTGTTCGACCTCAAGACCAAAGTCAAGGCGAGTTCCTCGCTCCTGGAGCCGGTGGGAGATTACGGGTACCGGCTCATACTCGACATTTACCCCGAAACCCCGGCCGATCCGCTCATGGCCCTGCTCGACAAGCATGAGGCGGAAGCGGCGGCGCATGCGCCGGCCGCGCCTCCGGAGCCGCACCAGGCCGAAGCGCCCGCATCCGGGGAGCCTGCCGTGAACGGGCCTCCCGTACCGCCCGTGCCGGGCCTCGCCCAGGTTCCCGCCGCCCCGGCGCTTTCCGCCGCCGGTGCGCCGACCATCGTGGCCCAGGCTCCCAAACCCCGGTCCGACTCCCGCATCCTGATTGCCGTGGACGCGGGCCACGGCGGCGAGGATCCCGGTGCGCACGGACGCGGGGGCACGTACGAGAAAAACGTCACCCTCGCGGTGGCGCGCCGGCTCAAGGCGCTCATTGACGCGCAGCCGGGATTGCGCGCCGTGCTGATCCGCGACGGCGACTATTTCATTCCGCTCCAGGGACGCACGGCCAAAGCCCACCGTTACCACGCGGACCTGTTCGTCTCCATCCATGCGGACGCGTACATCAACAGCGATGCCCGCGGATCTTCCGTCTTTGCCCTGTCGGAAAAAGGCGCCACGTCCGTGGCGGCCCGCTGGCTCGCCAAGCGTGAAAACGACGCCGACCTGATCGGCGGGATCAACATCAACCGGAAGGAAACCTATCTGGCCCAGACCCTGTTCGACCTGTCCCAGACGGCCACCATCAACGACAGCCTGAAAGTGGCCCGGGCCGTGCTGGGCGAGCTGGGGCAGGTCAACGCCCTGCACCGCGGAGACGTGGAGCAGGCCGGATTTGCCGTCCTGAAATCCCCGGACATCCCTTCCATCCTGGTGGAAACCGCGTTCATCACCAATCCTGACGAAGAACGGCGCCTCAACCAGCCCCAGTACCAGGAGAAACTGGCCAACGCCATCCTTTCGGGCATCAAACGCTACCTGGCCGCCAACCCCCCTCTCAACAAGGCCCGCGCGATCCAGTCCGGGCTGAAAGGGAAACAGCTCGCCGTGTCCCCATGAGCCGGATCGCGCGGCTCGGCGACGTGCTGATTGCCCAGATCGCCGCGGGCGAAGTGGTGGAGCGCCCGGCCTCCGCGCTCAAGGAGCTGGTGGAAAACGCACTGGATGCCGGGGCGCGCGACATCGCCGTGACGCTTGAAAGCGGCGGCGTGCAGCGCATCCGGGTGGACGACAACGGCAACGGCATGGCGGCGGAAGACCTGCCGCTCGCCCTGGCCCCCCATGCCACCAGCAAAATACGCACGCTGGAAGACCTTGAAACCGTGGCGAGCCTGGGCTTCCGCGGGGAAGCGCTGGCCAGCATGGCGGCCGTGGCCGAAGTGGAAATCGTCAGCAGGGTGCAGGACGCGGCCCAGGCTTTCGGCATCCGCAGCCGCGGCGGACAGATCGAACCGGTCGTGCCGGCAGCCCGGGAGCCCGGCAGCACCGTCATCCTGTCCGACCTGTTTTCGGAAACTCCGGCCCGACGCAAGTTCCTCAAGTCCGAAGGCACCGAATACGCCCATTGCGACGAGCTGCTGCGGCGCCTTGCGCTCGCATTTCCCCAGGTGACCTTCCGCTTGTCCCATAACGGCCGGACCCAGCGCCATTGGCCTGCGGCCGAGCGGTCATTGCGGGTGCGTTCCGTGCTGGGGGAGGAGTTCGTCGAGGCGGCCCTCAACCTGGACGAGCGGGCGGGCAGCCTGTCGCTGCAAGGATGGGTGGCCCGGCCCACCTATTCCCGGGCCGGGCGCGACCTTCAGTATGTGTTCGTCAACGGCCGCTTCGTGCGCGACAAGCTGATCGCCCACGCGGTGCGCCAGGCCTACCAGGACGTGCTGCATCACGAACGCCAGCCCGCCTACGTCCTGTTTTTCGAACTCGCGCCTGAGGGCGTGGACGTGAACGTGCATCCGGCCAAAACGGAAGTGCGCTTTCGGGAATCCCAGGCGGTGCACCGTTTTGTCTTCCAGGCCGTCAGCAAGCGCCTGTCGGCGACCGCCCCGGGGCGGGAAGCGGGCATGCCCGCGTTTCCCCCGCCGGCGAATCCGGGTGAAATCTACCGGACCCCGCAACAGCAGACGCTCGGCATCCGGGAGCCGGACGCGTTTCATGCGGCGCTTTTCGGCCCCCTCGCCGGTTTTCGGGCAGCGCCGCCCGGACAGCCGGAAACGCTCCGGGACGCCGGTTCCGCCGAAGTGCCGCCGCTCGGCTACGCGCTGGCCCAGCTGCAGGGCGTCTACATCCTCGCGCAGAACGCGGCGGGGCTCGTGGTGGTGGACATGCATGCGGCGCACGAGCGGGTTCTCTACGAGCGCCTGAAAGCCGCCATGGCGCAGGAGGGGCTGCAGTCGCAGCCCCTCCTGCTGCCCTGCACGTTCCGGGCGGAACGCGGCGAAGTGGCGGCGGCCGAAGTCTATGCCGACGCCCTGCAGGCCTTCGGTTTCGAGCTCGCGGTGCTGGGACCAGAGACCCTGGCCGTGCGGGCGCTGCCGGCGCTGCTTGCGACCGGCGATGCCCAGGCGCTGGCGCGTGAACTGCTCGCGGAGCTGAGCCAGTACGGGGCGTCCCGGCTTCTGGAAGAGCGCCGCAACGAACTCCTGTCCTCGCTTGCCTGCCACGGCGCCGTGCGCGCCAACCGGCAGCTCACGCTGGCGGAAATGAACGCCCTGCTGCGCGACATGGAACGCATCGACCGGGCCGACCAATGCAATCACGGACGCCCCACCTGGTTTGCCTTGAGCCTGGCCGACCTCGACCGGCTGTTCATGCGGGGCCAGTGACCCCGCCATGCCGCCTGCCGTTTCACGCGCCATTTTCCTGATGGGGCCGACCGCGAGCGGCAAAAGCGGGCTGGCCCTCGAACTGGCGGATCGCTTCCCCCTGGAAATCGTGAATGTCGATTCGGCCAGCGTCTACCGGGGCATGGACATCGGCACGGCCAAGCCCGACGCGGCCACGCGGGCCCGCCACCCGCATCACCTGATGGACTGCATCGAACCCACGCAAGCCTACTCGGCAGCCCGGTTCCGGGAGGAAGCCCTGGCGGCCATGGGCGCCATCGGGGCGCGCGCCCGGGTGCCCCTGCTGGTGGGAGGCACCATGCTCTACTTCAAGGCGCTGCGCGACGGGCTGGACGACCTGCCCCCCGCGGACCCGAAGGTGCGCGCCGAGATCGAACGGGAAGCCCGGGCTCTGGGCTGGCCCGCGCTGCACGAGGCCCTGGCTGCGGTGGACCCGGTGACGGCGGCGCGCCTGGAGCGCGCCGACGCCCAGCGCATCCAGCGCGCCCTGGAAGTGTTCCGGATTTCAGGCCGGCCCCTGTCGGAGTACCACGGAACCGGATCGCGCCAACCCCTCGGCGCCAGCGTGCTCGCCCTGGGCCTCCTGCCGTCGGACCGGGGGCGGCTGCACGAGCGGATCGCACAGCGCTTCGACGCCATGCTGGCGGCCGGCCTGGAGCAGGAACTGCTGGAATTGCGCGCACGCCACGCACTCACGCCCGACCTGCCGTCCATGCGCGCAGTCGGCTACCGCCAGATGTGGGAATTCCTGGAAGGGCAGGGGGACCGTGCCAGCCTGCGGGAGCGGGGCATCGTGGCCACGCGCCAGCTGGCCAAGCGGCAGATGACGTGGCTGCGCCACTGGCCGGGGCTCGACGTGTTCGATTGTCTCGATTCCGGCACGCCGCGGGCGGTGGCCGCAGCCGTCGCCGCATTTCTTGAAAGGACGGAGCCCTAGGGCGCGGTGTCCGTCACCCGGGCGTGCGCGCTGCCGGAAGCGAAGTTGAGCGCCACCGGCTCTCCGGGGGCGATGTCCGTGCTGGACCGTACGATGGCGCCTTCCTGGTTGCGGACGATGCTGAAGCCCCGGCCCAAAACGGCTTCGGGGTTGAGGTGGGCCAAGCCGGCTGACACCCGTTGCAGCGTGAGCTGCCGCCGCTCGAGCGACGCGCGGGCCGCGCGCGCCAGCCGCCGGGCCTGCAGTCCGAGGGCCTCGCGCTGCTGAAGCAGCCGCTGGCCGGGGTGGAGCAGGCGCCTTTGCAATCCCGAAAGCAGCAGGCTGCGCCGTTCCAGGTCGCGGGCGGTGGCCTGGGTCAGCCGCAGGGTCAGGTGGTCCAGGCGTATCGTGTCGCGTTCCACTTGACGCGCGGCCACCGTGTGCAGACGCCTGCCGAGCAGCGCGAGCTGGCGCAACAGGCCCTGCCGGTCGGGCGTGACCAGTTCGGCCGCGGCCGTGGGTGTCGGGGCGCGCTGGTCGGCCACGAAGTCGGCGATGGTGAAATCGGTTTCATGCCCAATGCCGGCAATGACCGGTATGGGGCAGGCGGCAACGGCGCGGGCGACGATTTCCTCGTTGAACGACCACAGGTCCTCGATGCTGCCCCCGCCCCGGCACAGGATCAGCACGTCGCATTCGGCGCGGTGTCCGGCCGCGGCCAGCGCCCGGACGATCTGGCCGGCCGCGCCGTCCCCCTGCACCGCTGTCGGATACAGGATGACCGGCGTGGCGGGCGCGCGGCGGCGCAGGGTGGTCAGCACGTCGCGCAAGGCCGCCGCGGCCGGCGAGGTGACGATGCCGATGGTCCGGGGGTGGGGCGGCAGCGGGCGCTTGCGCGCAGCGTCGAACAGCCCTTCCGCAGCCAGCTTTTCCTTGAGCCGGGTGAACGCCTCGAACAGGGCCCCCTGGCCGGCCCGGCGAAGGGATTCCACCATGATCTGGCAACTGCCGCTGGGGGCGTAGAACGTGGCCGGTCCCTTGAGCTCCGCGGCCACGCCGTTGGCGGGCCGCCAGTCCAGGCGCTGGTTGCGGGACCGGAACATGACGCATCGCAGCTGGGCCTGGGCATCCTTGAGGTTGAAATACCAGTGCCCGGAAACCGCCTCGGTGAAGTTGGAAATTTCTCCCTGGATCCAGACCTGGGGAAGGTGATTTTCCAGCGCCCGCTGGATGCGCGTGGCAAAGGCGGAAACGGACACCACGTTGTCGTCGCCACCGGGCGGTTGAGGCGAAAACCCCTCAAAAATGGCATCAGATTTGGGCGGCGATTTCATGTGCTAGGCGTGGCCTTGCTTGGAAGCAAATTTTGACAATTTCGCTGAAAACTGAGGCGCATTTGCGCTGTTCAAAAAATACACGAATCAAAAAAAAGTTTTTCGCATGAGGGGGTTGCCGCGAATAGGCAGATACTGTTCACAAAGTTATCCACAGACTTTGTGGACAACTGTAACAGGTCGCCAATCCCTGTTTCATCTATTACACTACCATCCAGTTCATCTTCCCGGGAGTCCTTGTGCCACATTTGATCGAAGCGGCCGGATGGCCCAGCATCCTGCTCGTGGCCGCTTCGGTGGTTGGATTGGGCGTCATTTTCGAACGGCTGTGGGTGTTGCGGTTTTCCCGGGTGCTGCCGCGGGGGCTGCTGGAGGATGTGCTTTCCCGGGTGCGCGCCCAGGGGATCTCCCAACCGCTGGTGGAGCAGCTGGAATCGGGGTCCCCCCTCGGCCGGATTTTCGCTGCCGGCCTGCGCAACGAACACAATTCCCGCGAGGCCATGAAAGAAGCCATCGAAGAGGCGGGACGCGCCGTCCTGGTGGATCTGGAGCGCTCCCTGTCCACGCTGGGCACCATCGCCAGCATCAGCCCCCTGCTGGGACTGTTCGGCACCGTGGTGGGCATGATCGTCCTGTTCGGCAGTCAGGCGCCGGGAGGGGGGAGCCCTGAGGAGCTGGCCCAGGGGATTTCCATCGCCCTGTACAACACGGCCTTTGGCCTGGTGGTGGCCGTGCCCAGCATGATTTTCTACCGCCTGTTCCGCTCGCGCATCGACCGCATGATCGTGGAAATGGAACAACAGGCCATCAAGCTGGTGGAAGTGCTGCACGGGGACAGGCAGCCGTGAATTTCCGCCGGGGGCGCACGCGCGACGAACCCGAAATCAACCTGATTCCCATGATCGACGTGCTGCTGGTCATCCTGATTTTCCTGATGATCACCACCACCTACAGCCGTTTCGCGGGCCTGCACGTGAATCTGCCCGAAGGCCTGTCTGCGGCGCCGGCTCCCCCCGCGGGGCACCGCATCGAAGTGACCGTGGATGCCGCCGGAGCGATGCGGGTCGACGGCGTGCCCATGCAGGGCACGGCGGGCCTTGCGGACATCCGGGCGGCCCTGCAGCGCGCGGCCGGCACCGATCCGGATCCGCCCGTGGTGGTCAGCGCCGACCGGGACGCGCGCCACGGCCGGGTGGTGCTGGTGATGGAGGCGGCCCAGCAGGCGGGATACCGGCATCTGACCGTGCTGACCCGGGTTTCGGGCCGGTGAGTTGATGGAACGGTGGCTCGCGCGGCTCTGGTATGAGCGGAAATCGCCGCCCGCCTGGCTGCTTCCCCTGAGCCTGCTTTTCGCCGCGGCAGTGGCCTTGCGCCGGCGCCTGTACGCGTCCGGATGGTGTCGCAGCCAGCGCCTGCCCGTCCCCGTGCTGGTGGTGGGCAACATTACGGTGGGAGGCACCGGAAAGACGCCGCTGACCCTTGCGCTGGTGCGGGCTTTGCGCCACAGCGGCTGGCGCCCCGGCATCATTTGCCGCGGCTATGGGGCCGAAAACCGTGCGGTTCGCCCCGTGAATCCCGATGACGACCCCGGCGCGGCGGGCGACGAAGCCCTTCTCATGGCCGTGCGCAGCGGCGTGCCGGTCTGGGCGGGACGCGACCGCAGCGCCGCAGGCCGGGACCTGCTGCAGGCGCATCCCGAAGTGAACCTCCTGGTGAGCGACGACGGCCTGCAGCACCTGGCGCTGATGCGCACCATGGAAATCGCGGTGGTGGACGGGGAGCGCCTTTTGGGCAACGGGGCGCTGCTGCCGGCCGGACCCCTGCGGGAACCGCGCAGCCGCCTCGGCTCGGTTGACGCGCTGGTGACCAACGGCCCTGCGGGCGGGCCGCTCGCGCCGGGCGTTCCCCAGTTCGTCCTGACGCTCAAACCCGTGGGCTGGGTGCCGCTGGACGGGTCCGGACCGCCCCGCGAGGCCACCCATTTTTCCGGCAGGCAGGCCCATGCCGTGGCCGGCATCGGGCATCCGCAGCGATTTTTCAGGCTGCTTGCGAGCCTGGGCGTGCGGGCCATTCCCCACGCGTTTCCGGACCATCATCCCTTTCGTCCCGGCGAACTGCGCTTCGAGCCTGCAGCGCCGCTCCTGATGACGGAAAAAGATGGGATAAAATGCAGGAAGTTTGCCTTGCCGGACAGCTGGATGCTGCCGGTTGAGGCGGATCTGGACCCTGCGCTGGTGGCGCTGGTGGATCGAACCCTGCGACGGAGAGAACATGGACCGACGACTGCTTGAAATCCTGGTGTGCCCGCTGTGCAAGGGGCCCCTGTTGCACCGGGCCATGCGCCAGGAGCTGGTCTGTTCACCGTGCCGCCTCGCTTTTCCGATACGGGACGGCATCCCGATCATGCTGGAACAGGAAGCCCGGCGCCTGGACGACACCGAGGAACTCTAGGTGCCTTCCTTCACGGCCATCGTGCCGGCACGCATGGGTTCCACCCGGTTTCCGGGGAAAGCGCTGGCGGACATCGGCGGTCGCCCCATGGTGGTCCACTGCGCCCTGCGCGCGCTGGAAAGCGGGGCGGAGCGGGTTGTCGTGGCGACCGACCACGAGACCATCGCGACCGCAGCGAGGGCCGCGGGCGTGGAAGCCGTCCTGACCCGGGACGATCACGAGACGGGAACGGACCGCCTGGCCGAAGCCGTGCTCCGGCTCGCGCTGCCTGCCGAAACCCTGATCGTCAACGTCCAGGGCGACGAGCCCCTGATCGCGCCCGAAGCCATCCGGGCCGTGGCGGCCAAACTGGCGGACAGCCCGGAATGCGCCATGGCCACCGCCTGCTATCCGATCCGGGACCGGGCCCACTTCGAAAGCCCGACGGCCGTCAAGGTGGTCATGAACCGCGCCGGGGAAGCCCTCTATTTCAGCAGGGCGCCGATACCCTGGCCGCGCGACGCGTTCGGCGGCCCCGTCCGTTCCTGGCCCGAAGGCCTCCACGCCTGGCATCACGTGGGCCTGTACGCCTACCGGGCATCTTTCCTCCGGGCTTTCGCAGCGCTCGAACGTTCGCCCCTCGAGACGGTGGAGGCCCTGGAACAGCTGCGTGCCCTCTGGCATGGCTACCGGATTGCGGTGGTGACCACGGAGCGTGCCCCGGCGCCGGGGGTGGACACCCCGGAAGATCTCGAGCGGGTGCGGGCGCTATTTGACCACCGTGCGGTTTCGCGGTAGGTTTCCTAATTCACCAGAAGAAGAGCAGTACCGGGGAGTACACATGCGGTTGATCTTGTTGGGGGCGCCGGGCGCCGGAAAGGGGACCCAGGCCGGTTTTATAAAGGAACGCTTCGGCATTCCCCAGATTTCCACGGGCGACATGTTGCGTGCCGCCGTCAAGGCCGGAACCCCGCTGGGGCTGGCCGCCAAAAAAGTCATGGACGCCGGGGGGCTGGTTTCGGATGACATCATCATCGGCCTCGTGAAGGACCGCATCACGGCTCCCGACTGCGCCCACGGTTTCCTTTTCGACGGGTTTCCGCGCACCATTCCCCAGGCCCAGGCCATGCGGGATGCCGGCGTCCGGCTCGACTACGTGGTGGAAATCGACGTGGACGACGCCGAAATCATTTCCCGCATGTCCGGACGCCGGGTGCACCTGTCTTCAGGGCGCATCTACCACACGGACCACAGTCCGCCCAGGGTTTCCGGAAAGGACGACGTGACCGGGGAGGATCTGGTGCAGCGCGACGACGACCGCGAAGAGATCGTGCGCAAGCGCCTCGAGGTCTACCATGCCCAAACCCGTCCCCTGGTGGATTACTATGCACAGTGGGCCTCCAGCGGGGATCCGGCGGCACCCACTTATGTCCGGGTGGCCGGCGTGGGAGACGTGGAACTGATCCGCGACGCGATCTTTCATGCACTGCACCGGTGAGCCGGCAATTACCGTGAGGGCCCATGGCCAAGCCTAACGCGTTCTATGCACAGTCCGGCGGCGTGACCGCCGTCATCAACGCCAGCGCCTGCGGGGTGATCGAAACGGTGCGCAAGCACCGGGACCGCATCGGCAAACTGTATGCAGGGCGAAACGGCATCCTGGGGGCCCTGACCGAAGACCTGATCGATACCGGCAAGGAGTCGGACGCGGCCATCCGGGCGCTTCGGCATACCCCGGCCGGGGCCTTCGGCTCCGCCCGCTACAAACTCAAGTCCCTCGAGCAGAACCGCGCGGAGTACGAACGCCTGATCGATGTTTTCCGGGCCCATGACATCCGCTATTTTTTCTACAACGGGGGCGGGGATTCCCAGGACACGGCACTCAAGGTGTCCCAGATCGGGGAACAGCTGGGTTACCCGATCGTCTGCGTGGGCGTTCCGAAAACCGTGGACAACGATTTGCCCGTCACGGACTGTTGCCCGGGGTTCGGGTCGGTGGCCAAGTACGTCGCCACTTCCATCCGCGAAGCGGCCTTCGACGTCGCTTCCATGGCCAAGACGTCCACCCGGGTTTTCGTGCTGGAAGTCATGGGCCGGCATGCCGGCTGGATCACGGCGGCCTGCGGCCTCGCTGCGGAAAAGCCGGGCCAGGCCCCGCATATCCTGCTGTTTCCGGAAATCCCCTTCGAGCGTGAAAAATTCCTGTCCCTGGTGGACGAGACGGTGCGGCGGAAAGGGTATTGCGTGATCGGCGTGTCCGAAGGCCTGCGCGATCCCGAAGGCAAGTTCCTGTCCGAAAGCGGGCTGCGCGATGCGTTCGGCCACGCCCAACTGGGCGGGGTGGCCCCGGTCATCGCGAACTTGGTGCGTTCCGAACTCGGGCACAAATACCATTGGGCGGTGGCCGACTACCTGCAGCGGGCCGCCCGTCACATCGCCTCGAAAACCGACGTGGCCCAGGCCTATGCCGTGGGCAAGTCGGCCGTGGAGTTCGCCCTGCGCGGCCACAATGCGGTCATGCCCGTCATCGTGCGCACTTCAAGCCGCCCTTATGCCTGGAAAGTGGGCATGGTGCCCTTGGCCGAAGTGGCCAACCGGGAAAAGATGCTGCCGCGCGATTTCATCACGCCCGAGGGCTTCGGGATCACGGCCAAGTGCCGGCGCTATCTGGAGCCCCTGATCGCCGGAGAGGATTATCCGCCGTTCAAAAACGGCTTGCCCGATTACGTCACCCTGAGGAATATTGCCGTCCCCAAGAAACTGAAGACCGTGTTCGACGTGTAGCGCCCCGCTGCATTCACAAAGCAGCTTCCTGCAGCATCAAAATAGGGAGATCACTATGTCGCAAGGTGTACTGTTTGCCCTGGTTTGTGCAGTCTTGGCTTTGATTTACGGGTTTACTTCGTATCAGTGGGTCCTTTCCAGACCGAATGGCAACGCGCGCATGCAGGAAATTGCCGCAGCCATCCAGGAAGGCGCTTCCGCCTACCTGAAACGCCAGTACACGACGATCGCCATGGTGGGGGCCGTGCTGTTCGTACTGATCCTGCTCGGGCTGGGCGCGAAAACCGCGGTCGGCTTCCTCATCGGCGCCGTGGCGTCCGGGGCGGCAGGCTTCATCGGCATGAACGTGTCGGTCCGGGCCAACATCCGAACGGCCGAAGCGGCGCACGGGGGCCTTAACGCGGCCCTGGCGGTGGCATTCCGGGGCGGCGCGGTGACGGGCCTGCTGGTGGTGGGGCTGGGCCTGCTGGGCGTGGCCGGCTACTACGCGGTCCTGCAAAGCCTGACGCCAGCCGGCGCCGCGGTGGACGCAGCGCCGCTGGTCGGGCTCGCGTTCGGGGGTTCCCTCATATCCATTTTCGCCCGCCTGGGCGGGGGCATATTCACCAAGGGGGCGGATGTGGGAGCCGACCTGGTGGGCAAGGTGGAGGCGGGCATCCCCGAAGACGACCCGCGCAACCCGGCCGTGATTGCCGACAACGTGGGCGACAACGTGGGCGACTGCGCGGGCATGGCGGCAGACCTGTTCGAAACCTACGCGGTCACCATCATCGCCACCATGCTGCTGGGGGCGCTCATCATGAAAGGTTTCGCCAATGCGCTCGCCTACCCGCTTGCCCTGGGCGGGGTTTCCATCATTTCTTCCATCCTCGGGACCTATTTCGTCAAGGCCAGGGAGGGCGGAAAAATCATGAATGCCCTCTACCGCGGCCTGATGGTGGCCGGAGGCGTCGCCGCCGTGGCGTTTTATCCCATCACGGATGTGCTGATGGGCGCCAATCCCGCCGGAATTTCCGTCATGAACCTCTGGCTCGCTTCCCTCATCGGCCTGGCCGTGACGGCGGCGCTCGTGGTGATCACGGAATACTACACCGCGACGGAATATGCCCCGGTAAAGACGGTGGCTGAAGCCTCCACGACGGGACATGCCACGAACATCATCGCCGGCCTCGGAGTTTCCATGAAAGCCACGGCGGCACCCGTGATCGTCATCTGCCTGGGCATCCTGGGCGCCCACGCGCTGGGCGGCCTGTACGCCATCGCCATCGCCGCCACCTCCATGCTGTCCATGGCCGGCATCGTGGTGGCCCTTGACGCCTACGGTCCCATCACCGACAACGCCGGCGGCATCGCGGAAATGTCGGGCCTGCCGCCGGCCATCCGCGACATCACCGACCCGCTCGACGCGGTGGGAAACACCACCAAGGCCGTCACCAAAGGGTACGCCATCGGTTCGGCCGGCCTTGCGGCGCTGGTCCTGTTTGCCGACTACACCCACCAGCTGGCGGGCACCTTCGGCCGGGAAACCGTGTTCGACCTGTCCGACCATATGGTGATCGTCGGGCTCTTCGTGGGCGGCATGATCCCCTACCTGTTCGCCGCCATGGCCATGGAGGCCGTGGGCAGGTCCGCCGGAGCGGTGGTGCTCGAAGTGCGGCGCCAGTTCCGGGAAATGCCCGGCATCATGACCGGCACGCAAAAGCCCGACTACACCCGTGCGGTGGACCTGTTGACCAAGGCGGCCATCAAGGAAATGATCCTGCCCTCGCTGCTGCCCGTGCTGGTCCCCGTGGTGGTGGGACTCCTGCTGGGCGCGAAGGCGCTCGGGGGCGTGTTGATGGGCACCATCATCACCGGCCTGTTCGTTGCCATTTCCATGACCACGGGGGGAGGGGCCTGGGACAATGCCAAGAAATATATCGAGGACGACCATTTCGGGGGCAAAGGGTCCGATGCCCATAAGGCGGCCGTGACCGGCGACACCGTGGGCGACCCCTACAAGGACACGGCAGGTCCCGCCGTCAATCCGATGATCAAGATCATCAACATCGTGGCCCTGATGATCGTTCCGCTGCTGGGCTAGCGTCTCCGGTGGCGGCCACGCTCCGATCGCATCTCGAGCCTTCCGGATCGCACGACCCGGAAGGCCTGAAAGCCTGGGTGCGGGAACGCCTGGCAAGCCAGGACGGCGTGCCGCATTTCGACGGACGGCTGATGATGAGCGCCGAAGCCTGCGCCACCGCCAAACCGGCCGCCGTGCTGGTACCCCTGGTCGCAAGGCCCGAAGGCATCCAGGTGCTGCTCACCCGGCGCACGGAACATTTGAGCGACCATGCCGGGCAGATCAGTTTTCCCGGAGGCCGGGTCGAGCCCGATGACCGGTCGGCCATGGAAACGGCCCTGCGCGAGACGGAAGAGGAAATCGGATTGCCGCGGCAGCAGGTGGAATTGCTCGGGGCCCTGCGCGAATATTTCATTCCCACCGGCTATCGGGTGGTGCCGGTGGTGGGCTGGATCACCCCCCCCTTCGATCTCGCCCCGGACCCTTCCGAAGTGGCCGAGACGTTTGAAGCCCCGCTGGCGTATTTCTTCGATCCCGATCGCCACGTGATCCAGCAGGACGTCAGGAACGGGCGACTGCGCCAGTACTACGCCATCCCCTGGCGCCACCACAACATCTGGGGTGCCACGGCCGGCATCCTGGTGGACCTGTATCAGGTGCTTGCCAGGGAGACCCGCTGAAGCCTGTGCATGAATCGCTGGGCGGCGCGCACCAGCTCCCGCTGGATGCCGGGCTCGAAGGCCGAATGTCCCGCATCCGGTACCACCACGTATTCCGCTTCGGGCCAGGCCCGGTGCAGATCGTCAGCCGTGACGATCGGGCAGACGCCGTCATAGCGTCCCTGGACGATGATGCCCGGAATGTGCGCGATGCGCCGGACGTTGTCGAGCAGGCTGTTGTCCGGCAGGAAAATGTTGTGGGTAAAGTAGTGCGCTTCGATGCGCGCGAGGCCCAGGGCCACGGGATCGCTGGAAAAATGGGCCACCGTGTCCGGATTGGGCAGGAGCGTCGAACAAGCCCCTTCGTAGCTGCCCCAAAGCCGTGCCGCAGGCAGGTGCACGGCGGGGTCGGGGTCCATCAGCCGCGCATGGTAGGCGCGCAGCAGGTCGTTTCGCTCATTCGCCGGGATGAAGTGGGCGAACCTTCGCCAGGCTTCCGGAAAAATGGCGCGCAGGCCGTAGAGGAACCATTCGATTTCCGAAGGGCGGCACAGGAAGATTCCGCGCAGGATCAGCCCCAGGCAGCGTTCCGGGTGCGTTTCGGCATAGGCGATCGCCAGGGTGCTGCCCCAGGATCCGCCAAAAACGAGCCAACGCTCCACGCCGAACTGCCTGCGCAGGCGTTCCATGTCCTCGATCAGCAGCGGCGTGGTGTTTTCGCGGGTTTCCCCGAGAGGGCGTGACCGGCCGGCTCCCCGCTGGTCAAAAATGATGATGCGGTAGAAGGAGGGATCGAAAAACCGCCGGTGCATGGGCCCCGCGCCCGCTCCGGGGCCTCCATGCAGGAAAATCACCGGGATGCCGTTCGGGTTTCCGCATTGTTCCCAGTAGACCTGGTGGACCGGGCTGACGTCCAGCCAGCCGTATTCGTAAGGCTCGATTTTCGGGTACAGCGAATCAGCCTGAGGTTTGGGGGTCAAATGTTCCATGCGATTCTTCTCAGGTATCATGGTTGCGGCAACAATGCCCAGAGAAGCTCCATGTTATACGAACTTCACGAATTGCAGCACGCCTCCTTTGCCGCCTTGCGCCTGTGGACCCGTTCCGCAGCCGATTTCTACGGCAGCCCCTACAGCCCGCTCAGCTATACGCCGGCAGGCCGCATGCTGTCGGCCGCCTCGGAACTGCTGCTCCGGACCACGCAGCGGTACGAGAAACCCTCTTTCGGCCTGGGCCAGGTCCGGCTGGGCGAAACCCCGGTCCCGGTGGTCGAACAGGTGGTGATCGAGACGCCTTTCTGCCAGCTGCGCCGCTTCGCAAAGCTGGGAGACTTTTCAGACCAGCCCCCGGTGCTCCTGCTCGCACCCCTTTCCGGGCATTTTGCCACCCTGCTGCGGGACACGGTGCGGGCTTTTGTGCGCGATTTCAACGTCTATGTCACGGACTGGCGCGACGCCAAGCAGGTGTCCCTGGCCGAAGGGCCTTTTCACTTCGACGATTATGTGCGCACCGTGACCGAATTCATCAGGCATCTGGGCCCTGACGTGCACGTGGTGTCGGTTTGCCAGCCGACGGTGCCGGCGCTGGCCGCCATTTCGCTGATGGCTGCCGCAGGGGACCCGGCGCAGCCGCGCTCCATGGTCATGATGGGGGGGCCGATCGATACCCGGCGCAACCCCACCACCGTCAACAATTTCGCCAAGGCCCGGCCGCTTTCCTGGTTCGAGCAGCGCGTCATTTTCCGGGTGCCGTCAAAATATCCCGGCTATCTGCGGCGCGTCTATCCTGGATTCCTTCAGCATGCCGGGTTCGTGGCCATGAACCCGGGGCGCCACATCGCCTCCCACCGCGATTTCTACTATCACCTGGTGCAGGGTGACGGCGACAGCGCCAATGCCCACCGGGCGTTTTATGACGAATACAACGCGGTGATGGACCTTCCGGCGGAGTATTACCTGGAAACCCTGGAGCGCGTGTTCCACCGCCACGACCTGGCCCACGGAACCCTCGTCTCCTGCGGGCAGCGGGTGAGGCCCGAAGCGATTCACCGCACGGCCCTGCTCACGGTGGAAGGGGAGCTCGACGACATTTCCGGAAACGGCCAGACGGCGGCAGCCCACGACCTGTGCGTCAACGTTCCTGCCGCCCGGCAGCGGCACCTGATGGCCAAGGACGTGGGGCACTATGGCATTTTCAGCGGGCGCAGGTTCAGGGAAACGATTTATCCCCAGATTCGGGATTTCATTCACGGGATGGCGTGATCATGGCAGACGAAAGCAAGCCGGGCGAAATCTTCGAAATGTTCCAGAAGATGATCAACCCCATGGCCTTTCCCATGCAAAATCTCATGATGGCAGGGTTGAACGTCGAGGAAATCGACAAGAAGCTCGCGGAGTTGACGACCGTTCGACACTGGCTGAACACCCATCTGGGGATGCTGGAACTCACCATCAAGGCGCTGGAATACCAGCGTGCCCTGCTCACGCCGCGCCCGCCCGAGGCTGAAAAACAGGGCGGCGCGGGAGCCTCCGCGCCGGACAACCCGTTTCTCAACCCCGCCTACTGGCCCTGGTCGTTCATGAAAGGTCAGGAAGCGGGATCCCCCCCTCCTGCGGCGCCTCCGCCGAAAAAGACCGGTCCGAAAAAAAGCTAGGCCGGTTCGTGCCGGTCCAGGGTGAGGAACGTGAGGTCAAAGGCGTTTTCGCGGTCCCGCGGGCGATGCTGACGGGCCGTTTCCCGCCACTGGCCGGGATCGAGTTCCGGAAACAGCGTGTCGCCTGCCAGCGCCGCGTGGATGCGCGTGAGGTAAATGCGCTGGGCCTTGGGCAGCACCGCTTCGAACAGCATGGCCCCGCCGATGACGAATATTTCCCCGGCAGTTCCGGCCTGGTGCAGCGATTCTTCGATGGACGTTGCCGTCGTGCAGCCCGGGGCGACATAGGCGGGGTCGCGTGAAACCACGATGTTGCGCCGGCCCGGAAGGGGACGGCCAATGGATTCGAACGTTTTCCGGCCCATCACCACGGGATTGCCCAGGGTGGTCGCCTTGAAAAAGGCGAGATCCGCCGGCAAATGCCAGGGCATGGCATTGTTGGCGCCGATGATCCGGTTTTCGGTCATGGCGACGATCAGGGACAGGCGGGGCAGGGACATGGCTTTGGCACCGGTTTCTGGCAATTTTGGGCAATGCGGGTTGGATTATGCCGCAAGCCGGGAGTTCCGGGCAGGCAGTCGATTCTGGTATCATCGAACGCTCCGCTCCAGAAACCCATCATGATCTCCGAGACGGACGCCGTGAGCAATTCAAACTTTGACGGGCCCTGGGCCCGACTCCCCACACCGCACGGGGAGTTTCGCGTGCGCACGTTCAATTGCGGCGAGCAGGAACACCTGGTGCTGCAAATGGGCGAAGTGGCCGGCGCAGCCAACGTCCTGGTGCGTATCCATTCGGAATGCCTGACAGGGGACGTTCTGGGCTCCCTGCGCTGCGATTGCGGCCCCCAGCTGCACCTCTCCCTTGAAATGATCGCCCGCGAAGGCCGCGGCGTGCTGGTTTATCTGCGCGGCCAGGAAGGGCGGGGGATCGGCCTGACCAGCAAGCTTGCCGCCTACCGCTTGCAGGACCGCGGCCTCGACACCGTGGACGCCAACCTGCACCTGGGCCTTCCCATCGATGCGCGCACCTACGCTGCCGCGGCTGCCATCCTGGTGCGGCTGGGGCTGACCACCCTCCGGCTGATGACCAACAATCCGGAGAAGGTGGCCCAGCTGGAAGAAGGCGCCCTGCAGGTGTCCGAACGGGTTCCGCTGCTCGTCCAGCCCCATGCGGAAGCCTTGCGCTATCTCAAAACAAAACAGGAGCGCCTGGGGCACCTGCTGGACCTCGCCGACTAGCGCGCCTTCGGGTGACGCCGCCCCCCGTATAATGAAGCCCTCGCCACCACAACCAGGGAGCGCCATGCTCAAAGGCAAATCGGCCATCGTGACCGGCTCCACCAGCGGCATCGGACTGGGCATCGCCCGGGCCCTGGCCCGCTCAGGCGCCAACGTCCTGCTCAACGGGTGGGGCGATGAGCAGGAAATCGAACGGTTGCGGGCGCAGATTGCGCACGACAGCGGCACCGACGTCGCCTACCACGGCGCGGACATGCAGCGTCCCGACGACATCGCCGCGCTGGTGGACGCCGCGGCCGCCCGCTGGGGAGGGGCCGACATCCTGGTCAACAACGCCGGCATCCAGCACGTCGCGCCGATCGACAGTTTTCCCGCGGAACGCTGGGACGCCGTCATCGCCGTCAACCTGTCAGCTGCGTTTCACGCCACCCGGCACGCACTGCCCCTGATGCGGGCGCGCGGCTGGGGGCGGATCATCAACATCGCTTCCGCCCACGGGCTGGTGGCATCCGCCCAGAAAGCGGCCTACGTTGCCGCAAAACACGGCCTGGTGGGACTGACCAAGGTGACGGCGCTCGAAACGGCCCAAAGCGGGATCACGTGCAATGCGATTTGCCCCGGCTGGGTGCTGACCCCCCTGGTCCAGCAGCAGATCGATGCGCTGGCCGCGCGCGAACGGCTTTCCCCCCTTGAGGCCAAGCAGCGCCTCCTTTCGGAAAAGCAGCCTTCCGGGGAGTTTACGACGCCCGAAGAGATCGGCGGACTCGCCGTGTTTCTCTGCTCGCCTGCCGCCAACCAGATTCGCGGTGCCAGCCTCAGCATCGACGGAGGGTGGACTGCCCAGTGAGCGGCGCTTGAATTCCTGCGCGTTTTCCATCATCCTCACGTACTGGCGGGCCTCCCCGCATTGCAGTGTAGTGAACCTGGTCAGGTCCGGAAGGAAGCAGCCACAGCTACATACTGCAAGTGCCGGGGGTTGGGCTCGCCACCCCATTTTTAAACGTCATGAACGATTTTTCCTGGAATTAATGATGACCCGACGACTGCAATTTGCCGTGTTACTTCTCTGGGCTTCCTTCACGTCCGCGGCCTGGGCCGCCGATGCCGTTTCCGTCGAGGCGGGCTACGGCTATCACACCGACATGGCCCGGGTGGCCTGGTCCCGCGCCTGGGACGCGCGCTGGTTTACCGACAGTGCCTGGTTTCTCAGCGGATACTGGGACGTGGCCCTTGGGCGCTGGACGCCCCACAACCCTGCCGGCGGCAATCACGACGTGACCGATTTCGGTCTGACTCCGGTCTGGCGCCTGCGTCCGACGGACGGCAGCGGGCCGGTGGTGCCTTTCGTGGAAGCGGCGGTCGGGTTCCATTACATCAGCGACCACCAGATTTATAACGGGCGGGACATGAGCACCCATTTCCAGTTCGGAGACCACGTGGGCGCCGGCCTGTCCTTCGGCGAACACCACGACTGGGACATCATGGCGCGGTTGCAGCACCTCTCCAATGCCGGACTGCAGAATCCCAATCCGGGCATCAATTTCTACCAAATCCGGCTGAGCCACTGGTATTGAAGGTGGCGTGCCTGCCATGACCGCTTTCCAGGCTCTGGCCCGCAAATGGCGGCCCCGGTCCTTTTCCGAGCTGGTGGGCCAGGAACATGTGGTTCGGGCGCTGCGCAACGCCCTTGAAAGCGGACGGCTGCATCACGCCTACCTGTTCACCGGAACACGCGGGGTGGGAAAGACCACGATCGCCCGGATCCTCGCGAAGTGCTTCAATTGCGAAACCGGCCTGACGGCCGAACCGTGCGGGACCTGTGCGGCCTGCCGCGACATCGACGGCGGACGCTTCCCGGACATGCTCGAGGTGGATGCGGCCACCAACACCAAGGTCGAGGAAATGCGGGAGCTGCTCGACAATGCCCAGTACATGCCGGTGAGCGGACGCTACAAGGTGTACATCATCGACGAAGTGCACATGCTGTCCCGATCCGCCTTCAATTCCATGCTCAAGACCCTGGAAGAGCCTCCCGAGCACGTCAAGTTCATTCTGGCCACCACCGATCCCCAGAAAGTCCCGGTCACGGTCCTGTCGCGCTGCCTGCAGTTTGGCTTGCGGCCGATGCCGCGGGAGCTGATCGCCGACCGGCTCGCCCATATCCTGGGCGAGGAAGGGATCCCCTTCGAAGCGCCCGCGCTTGCGCTGCTCGCCCAGGCGGCCCAGGGCAGCATGCGCGACAGCCTGAGCCTGCTCGACCAGGCCGTGGCGTTCGGCGGAGGCCGGGTGCGCGCTGCCGAAGTGGGGGACATGCTGGGCACCGTGGAGCGCCAGGCCCTGCTCGGCGTGCTGCAGGCCCTGGCCCGGCAGGAAGGAGGCGCGCTGATGCGCCTTGCCCAGGAGATGGCGGAACGGGGCCTGTCTTTCGACCGGGCCCTGCAGGAACTGGCGGTGATGCTGCACGACCTGGCCCTGATGCGCGCCGTCCCCGGGCAGGAGGTGGTGGAAGACCAGGCCGCGCTGGCTGCCCTGGCCCCTTGCTGGGACGACCCGACGTTGCAGCTGCTCTACCAGATCGCCGTCCAGTCCCGGAAGGATTTGCCGCTGGCTCCGGACGAGGGCGCGGGATTCCGGATGGCCTTGCTGCGGATGCTGGCGTTCCAGCCGGGCACCGCGCCGTCCTTTCCTGCGGCGGAACGGAGTCCGCGGGCCGATCCGAAAGCCGAAGCGCCGGCTGCGGCAGCCCCTGCGCCGGCTCAACGGGGGGAACCCCCCGCGGATTCCCGTCCCCGCGGCGTGCCGCCCTCCTTCGATGACTGGCCCGGCATGGTGCAGCGGCTTTCCGGCGCCGGCATGGCCCATGAACTCGCGCGGCATTCGGAAATGGTGCGCTATGCCGACGGCGCGCTTCATCTGCTGGTGGACGCCGAGCACAGGCACTTGCTGCCCTACAAGGAAAAGCTTCGGACCGCCCTGGAGGCGATGCTCGACGCCGACCTGCGGCTTGCCATCGACGTGGGACCCGCCACCGGGCAGAGCCTGGCGGCCGTGGAGGGCAAGGAAAACGCCGAAAGGCAGCGTCATGCCGAAGCCTCCATCAAAAACGATCCCTTCGTGCGGGAGGTGACGGAATCCCTGGGTGGCAAGCTGGTAGAATCCACCATAAAGCCCGGCAATGGGCAGGATCAGGGAGAACACCGATGATGAAAGGCGGGTTGGGCGGGCTCATGAAACAGGCCCAGCAAATGCAGGAAAACATGCGCCGGGCCCAGGCGGAACTCGCCCAGCGCGAAGTGGAAGGGCAAGCCGGTTCCGGCCTGGTGAAAATCAGGGGCACCTGCGATCACGACGTCAAAAGGGTGACCATCGACGCTTCCGTGATGGACGACAAGGACATGCTGGAAGACCTGCTCGTGGTGGCGCTCAAGGACCTGAACCAGCAGATCGACACGGCCACCCAGGAACGCATGGCCGGCTTCACCGGAGGCATGGGATTGCCCCCGGGCCTCAAACTTCCCTTCTGACGAATCGCCGTGACTGCACTGACCCGACTGGACGCGCTGGTGGAAGCGCTCCGATGCCTTCCCGGAGTCGGCCCGAAGTCGGCGCAGCGCATGGCCTTCCATCTCCTGCAGCGGGACAGGGACGGGGCTGGCCGGCTGGCCGGAGCGCTGTCCGACGCGCTGGCGACGATTCGTCATTGCGCCCAGTGCAACAATTTTTCCGAATCGGACCTGTGCGACTTGTGCGCGTCCGGCGAGCGGGACCCGCGCCTTCTGTGCGTGATCGAAACGCCGGCCGACCTGCTCATGATGGAGCTGACGCGGGCCTATCGGGGCCGGTATTTTGTCCTCATGGGGCGCCTGTCGCCGCTGGAAGGCATCGGGCCCCACGAAATCGCCACCCAGCGGCTGCTCGAACGGGCGGGCGACGGCGTCACGGAAGAGGTGATCCTGGCCACGAATTTCACGGCGGAAGGGGAGGCCACGGCGCATGCGCTGGGCGAACTGCTGCGTCAGCGCGGCCTCAAGGTGACCCGCATCGCGCGCGGCGTTCCGGTGGGGGGAGAGCTGGAATACGTGGACAGCGGCACCCTGGCCCAGGCGCTGCTTGAGCGTCGCCCGACATTCCCCGGATTATGACCCGAACCAGGTAGAGGAACACCACCATGCTGGACATACAGTTGCTGCGCACCGACCTCGAACGGGTGGTGTCGCGGCTGGCAACGCGGGGCTACGCCTTTGACGCGGACGCATTCCGGGCCCTGGAAGACGAGCGCAAGTCGGTCCAGGTGCGCACGCAGTCGCTCCAGGCGGAGCGCAACCAGTCGTCCAAGGCCATCGGCCAGGCAAAGGCCCGCGGTGACGACAGCAGCGCCCTGATGGAAGACGTGGCGCGCATCAACGACCTGCTCAAAACCCACGAAGCCCAGCTTCAGGCCATCCAGGCGCGCATGGAGTCGCTGCTGCTCGAATTGCCGAACCTGCCGCACGATTCCGTGCCCGTGGGCAAGTCGGAAGCCGACAACGTGGAAGTGCGCCGGGTCGGTACGCCCAGGACTTTCGATTTTCCGGTCAGGGACCACGTGGACCTGGGAGAAGGGTTGGGGCTGCTGGATTTCGAAACCGCCAGCAAGCTGTCCGGCGCCCGCTTTTCCCTGCTCAAGGGCGAGCTGTCGCAACTGCACCGGGCGCTGGCCCAGTTCATGCTCGATACCCATACCCGGGACCACGGCTATACGGAAATGTACGTGCCCTACATGGTGAACGCGGAAACCCTGCGAGGCACCGGGCAATTGCCGAAATTCGAGGCGGACCTGTTTTCCGTGCCCCGGGGCGACCAGGGCAAGCACTACCTCATCCCGACGGCCGAAGTGCCGCTGACCAACGTGGTGCGGGACGTCATCCTGAAAGAGGAGGACCTGCCCATGCGCCTGACCGCGCATACGCCCTGTTTCCGTTCCGAAGCGGGCTCCTACGGCAAGGACGTGCGCGGGCTCATCCGCCAGCACCAGTTCGACAAGGTGGAGCTGGTGCAGATCGTCCACCCGGAACGCTCCTACGCGGCCCTGGAAGAGCTCACCTCCCATGCGGAACGGATTCTGCAGCTGCTGGAGCTTCCCTACCGGGTCATCGTGCTGTGTACCGCCGACATGGGTGCCGGCTCCTGCAAAACCTACGACATCGAAGTCTGGCTGCCCGCGCAAAACACCTACCGGGAAATTTCTTCCTGCAGCAACTGCGAAAGCTTCCAGGCACGCCGCATGCAGGCGCGCTTTCGCAGCGGCAAAACCGGGAAGCCCGAGCTGGTCCATACCCTCAACGGCTCCGGCATTGCCGTGGGCCGGGCCCTGGTGGCCATTCTGGAAAATTTCCAGCAGGCCGACGGCAGCATTGCGCTGCCCAAAGCGCTGCAGCCCTACCTTGGCGGGAAAACCGCCATCGGCCGGCGGACCTAGGGGCCGGAAAGTTTCGCCAGCCCGGCCGCACTTTTGCCGAAAGTGTGGTACGGCTTTTCGAAACGGGACAGGATGTCGTAATAGCTGCGGATGTTTTCCACAAAAATGACGGGCTCGCCGCCGCGGGCAAAGCCGGCCCGGGTGTTGTTGTAAACGGCCGGAGTGCTGAGCAGCGGCAGCATGCGTTTGACGTCGTTCCAGGCGTCGGGGTTCAGCCGGTTGCGCTGGGCCAGGATGCGGGCGTCCTCCAGATGGGCAAATCCCACGTTGTAGGAAGCGAGCGCCATCCAGGTCCTGTCAGGCTCCGGAATGCGCGCCGGGACCATTTCCCTCAGCTGCTGCAGGTAATGGGCGGCGGCCGGAATCGCTTCCTTGGGGTCGAGCCGGTTGGTGACGTGCAGGCGGTCTGCGGTGTCGGCCGTGAGCATCATGATGCCGCGCACCCCGGTGGGGGAGATGGCGTCGTTGTCCCATTGGGATTCCTGGTAGGACAGGGCGGCGATGAGGCGCCAGTCGACCGATGTGCGTTCCTGGGCCTGCTTGAAAATCGGGGCGAACTGGGGCAGGCGCGACACCATCTTCTGCAGGAAGGCGCTGGAATCTTCATGATCGAGCGCGTTGATGTGTCCGTAGTAGCGTTCCACCATGCGCGCAAGGCCGCCTGAACGGTTGAGGGTTCCGAAAAAATCGCGTGCCGCCTGGTAAATCGGGTCTTCTCCCGTGCGGGGGAAGGCCCAGGCGATCGGCTCGTTGGGTCCCAGGTCGAAGGCGACGGCAAGGTCCGGATAGTAGTTCTGTGCGATCGCCACGGTATTCGAATCGCTGATCGCGTACTGGATGCGGCCTTCGAAAACCTGCTGCAGCAGGTCCAGGTCCACGTCGCCGCGGGGAAACGCCTTCCAGGAAAGCGCGGGATAGCGGGCCCGCAATTTTTCGAGCACGGAAAGATGTTCCGGGTTGGGCACCACGCCCACGCGCCTGCCCACCAGGTCGCCCGGGTTTTTCGGCTCGGGAGTCAGCGTGTCGTTGAAAACCACCTGGGGACGGCTTTGCTGGTAAGGGATCGTGAATGCGAAGCGTTCGGCCAGTTCGGGCGACACCGGGACCGCCGCCGCGGCCAGGTGGGCACGCTGGGTGCTGACGGCTTTCAGCACCTGGTCCAGGTTGTCCAGAACGAGAAATCGCACCGGTTTCCCCAGGTATTCTCCGAACTTCAGTGCCAGGTCGTGTTCCAGGCCCACCGTGCGTCCGTCAGGTTGGGTGAGGTACGTGGTGGGCCCCAGGCGCGTGGCGACCACCAGCTCCGCGACCGATGCGAGCGACGTGACCGGTGCCAGGACGGGGGCTTGCGACAGGATGATGGCGCCGTCGCGGTCCGTGGTCCGGAAATAGGACCACAGCACCGCGGCGACGAGCAGCGCCAGCAGTGCGATGAAAGCCCGTTCCGGCCTGTTGACGAATACGCGCAGCAGGAGATGGCCGATGGTGCGGGGTGATCGCTGTGTTACCATCCTTTTCTGGTCGAACAGGGTTGTTGGACATGGGGCGTTGCATTGCCATTTTACCGGCTGGCGGCACGGGATCCCGTTTTGGCGCTCCGAGCCCAAAGCAGTTTACATTGCTTCTGGGACAGCCGTTGCTGACCCATGCCATCCGGCCGCTGCTGCAGGATGCCCGGGTGCAGGCGCTCTATGTGGCCGTGGCGCCGGAGTACCGGGCTTTCCTGGATTGCCGGCCCTGGCAGGGGCGCGTCCAGGTTCTTCCCTGCGCCGGGGCGAGCCGGGCCGAGACGGTCCGGCGCACGCTCGACGCGATTTCCCCTTCATTGGAAGCTTCCGACTGGGTTCTGGTCCACGATGCGGCCCGCCCCTGCCTGCCGGCCTCCGCCGTGTCCCGCCTGCTCGACACGCTGTGGGATGATCCGGTCGGGGGGGTGCTTGCCATGCCTGTGGCGGAGACCCTGAAACGGGCCGGAGAAGACGGCCGCGTGCGCGCCACCGTGGACCGCAAGGACCTCTGGGCCGCGCAGACGCCGCAGATGTTTCGCCTGGGCCTGCTGCGCCAGGCGCTGCAGGCAGCGCAGGACCCCACCGACGAATCTTCCGCCGTCGAAGCGCTGGGCCATTCGCCCAGGCTGGTGCCGGGCGATCCGGCCAACATCAAGGTCACTTATCCGCAAGACCTGCTGTTCGCCCAATGGGTGCTCGAACGGCGGGCTGCGGCGCGGGAGGATGCGGCATGAGGATCGGCCAGGGATTTGACGTGCATGCGCTGGTGCCCGGACGCAGGCTGGTGCTCGGCGGCGTGGAAATCCCCCACCCGCTGGGGCTTGAAGGTCATTCGGACGCCGACGTGCTGCTGCATGCCGTATGCGATGCGTTGCTGGGCGCGGCGGCGCTGGGCGATATCGGACGGCATTTTCCCGACACCGATCCCGCCTATCGCGGGGCCGACAGCCGCGTGCTGCTGCGGGAGGTGGTGAGCCGGGTGCGGGCGGCGGGGTTTGCGCCGGTCAATGTGGATGCCACGATCATCGCCCAGGCGCCGCGCATGGCTCCGCATATTCCGGCCATGGTGGCGAACCTGGCGGCCGACATCGCGCTGCCCCCGTCGGCGGTCAACGTCAAGGCAACCACGACCGAACGGCTGGGCTTTTCCGGGCGGGGCGAAGGCATCGCCGCCCAGGCCGTCTGCCTGCTGGAGTCCCGGGTTCAGTAAGGGAACTGCGCGTCCGGCTTGATCTTCAGGATCTGCGCCTTGAATGCCTGCTGGATGCGCCGCAGGGCTTCGGCGTTGTCCGCTTCGAACCGCAGCACGATCACGGGCGTGGTGTTGCTCGAGCGTGCCAGTCCGAAGCCGTCCGCGTATTCCACGCGCACCCCGTCCAGGGTGATGATGTCCGCCGCATCCGGGAACTGTCCGGAGCGCTGCAGTTCGGCAATGATGGCGAAGTTTTCCCCTTCCTTGAGGCGGATCTGCAGTTCCGGAGTGGTGACGGCGTCGGGCAGCCCGGTCAGGGTCCCGTCCACGTCGGAGGCCCGGCTCAGGATTTCGAGCATGCGGGCACCGGCGTACAGGCCGTCGTCGAAGCCGTACCAGCGTTCCTTGAAGAAGGTATGCCCGCTCATTTCCCCTGCCAGCAAGGCGCCCGTCTCCTTCATTTTGGCCTTGATCAGCGAATGGCCGGTTTTCCACAGGGTGGGTTTGCCGCCCCGCTCGCGAATCCAGGGAAACAGGTTGCGCGTGCATTTCACGTCAAAAATGATTTCCGCGCCGGGATTGCGGGACAGGACGTCGGCGGCAAACAGCATCAGCTGGCGGTCGGGGTAAATGATCTGCCCCGTCCGGGTGACCACGCCCAGGCGGTCTCCGTCGCCGTCGAAGGCCAGGCCGATTTCGCCCGCGCCGGACGCCAGCGCCGCCTGCAGGTCCTTCAGGTTCTCCGGCTGCGACGGATCGGGATGATGGTTGGGGAAATGCCCGTCCACTTCGCAAAAAAGCTCGGTGACCGTGCAGCCCAGCCGGCGGAACAGTTCCGGCGCGAAGCGGCCGGGAATGCCGTTGCCGCAGTCGATCGCCACCCGCATCGGCCGGGCGAGGGAAACGCCTTCCGTCACCCGCTTCAGATAGCGTTCGGCCACGTCGTCTTCCCGGTAGCTTCCCCGTCCTTCGGCCAGACGGCCGGACTGCAGGCGGTCATGCAAGGCCATGATGGCGTCGCCGGAAAGCGTGTCGCCGCCCAGCAGCAGCTTGAGGCCGTTGTATTCGGGCGGGTTGTGGGAGCCGGTCACCATGACTCCGGAAGAGGCGGTCAGCTCGTGGGCGGCAAAATACAGCATCGGCGTCGTGACCATGCCCACATCCACCACGTCCACGCCGCTGCGGCGTATGCCTTCGGCGAGGGCGGCGCCCAAGGCCGGCCCGGAAAGGCGTCCATCCCGTCCGATGGCGATGACGGAAAGCCCGCGCTCGCGGGCTTCCGATCCGACGGCTTGTCCGATGGCGGCAACGCCTTCGGTCGTGAGGGTGCGATCGACGATGCCGCGGATGTCGTATGCCTTGAAGATTTCTCGGGATGGCGTCATGGGAAAGGGGCTCCTGGGGTTAGAAAACGGCGGACAGCCGCAATACCAGCGTATGCGCCGGCGCTCCCTGGTTCAGCCCGTAGAGGAAGGCCGTGCTGTATTCCAGGGTCTTTTTATGGCCGACGTGAAACTCACCGGAGAGGCCCGGGCCCAGCTGGTTCGAGTTGTCGGCCGGGCGGTAATAGGCTTCGATGCCGGGGACGAAACCGTCGTCGATCTTGTATCCGCCCATGTACGTCGCCCGGAAATTGAACTTGCCGATCAGGTCCACGCCCACGACCTTCTCCCAGATGAGGTTGAGTTTCTGGTGGGTGGTTTCCGTTTCCTTCTCGATCAACGGTCCCACTTCGACAGAATTTGAAATCTGGCTGGGGGTGTTGCGGACGTAGGCAAGCAGCATTCCCACGTCGGCCCAGTACTCGTTGGTCTGGGTAAACTGGAAAAAGTTCTCCCATTCCACGCCTCCCACGTGGGTTCCCGTGACCGGGCCGTAATTGACGGGGCCGGTGTAGAGTTCGGTTTTCCACCAGCTCAGCGGGCTATAGGCGTAGGCGACGCCGAAAATCCCGGTGCGGTCGAGGGCCGGGTCCGCATCGCGGGTATTGAAGCCGCGCATTTCGATTTCGCTTTCCCCCTGGGTGACGCGGGGCGAGTACACGATGTAATCGTCGCCGGCTGCCGCGGAGAGCGACAGCCACGGCAGGGAGGCCGCTGCGAGGGCGAGCTTGACGCGGGGAAGGACGGGCAGGGCAGACAGTGCAGTGTTTTTATGGGGCATGGCCGGAATTTCCGTAATGGGTTGATCGGAAAAGGTGCGCGCTGTCATTTTGAACGATCCGCCAGATCAAGTGAAGCGCGCTCCGGTGCGGAAAGGAACGCCATCACCCGCTGCGGCATCCAGCGGATGTCCCCGGGAAACCCCCCTGCCACGAAACCCACGTGTCCGCCCTGCTTCTGGAAGTCCGTGACGATGGAGGGGCTGCAGGCGGCCTTGGAGGGCAGGGCATCCTGCGGGACGAAAGGGTCGTCCAGCGCATTGAGCAGGAGTGCGGGGACGGCGATGCGTGCAAGCCACGGGCCGCAGCTGGAGCGGGCCCAGTAGTCGTCGGCGTCGGAAAACCCGTGCACGGGCGCCATGAAATGGTCGTCGAATTCGCGCATGGTGCGCGCCCGCAGCGCGCCGTCCAGGTCGAACAGTCCCGGAAACTGCCGGGCCTTCTCCCGGGCTTTGGGTTTGAGCGTGGAGAGGAAATGGCGGGTGTAGACCCGGTTGAAGCCCCGGGACAGGTTTTCGGCTACGGCCCGCAGGTCGAACGGGGTGGCCACGGCCGCGGCGCGGTCCAGGGTGGTGCTGGCCGCGGCGCCGTTTTCGCCCAGCCATTTGAGGAGCATGTTCGCGCCCAGGGACACGCCGGCGGCAAAGCGCCGCGCGTGAGGGTGGCGCTCGCGCGCGCGCCCGAGGATCCAGTGGATTTCCGCGCTGTCGCCGGCATGGTAGATGCGGGCTTTCAGGTTCATGTGTCCGCTGCAGCTCCTGAAGTTGGGCGCCAGCACATGCCAGCCGGCCGCGGCGGCAGCACCGCCCAGGGCGCGCAGGTAGCGCGACCCGGTGCTGCCTTCCAGCCCGTGAAACAGCGTGAGCAGGGGGGCCTGCGGGCGGCCGGGAAGCAGGTCCACGTCGATGAAATCCCCGTCCGGCGTCGCCCATCGTTCACGGGTCCATCCAGGGTGGGGGGCGGGAGCGCAGAGGGCGCCGTAGAGGGTTTGTGCGTGGCGGTGGGACAGCCACCAGGAAGCGCGGAACGCGGTGTGGGAACTCATCAAAAGCGCCATGCGAGGCACAAAAAGCGATATTATGCGCGTATTTTAAACGTTGTCCCATCCGCTTCCGGCGATCGAACGGACATGACCCGCCCCACCTGCATTCACATTCATCTCGATCGGCTGGCCCACAATTTCCACATCGCCCGGCGTCTGCACGGAGGCCGCATTTTGGCCGTGATCAAGGCCAACGCCTATGGCCACGGCGACATCGCGTGCGCGCAGGCGCTGGCCCCGCTGGCCGACGGGTTCGGCGTGGCGTCGCTGCAGGAAGCCGTGCGCCTTCGCGCCGCAGGCATCGACAACCCGGTGGTGCTGCTGGAAGGGATTTTTGCAGCCGCCGAAATGGAGGCGGTCGCCTCGCACGGCCTCACGCCCGTGATCCACGATATCTGGCAGATCGACGCGTTGCGGCAGCTTCCTGCGGGCACCACCGTTCCGGTCTGGCTCAAGCTCGACACCGGCATGCACCGCCTGGGGGTCCTGCCCGATGTCCTTCCGCAGGCCTACGAGGCCCTGAAACGAAGCGGCCGGGTCTCCGACGTCACGCTCATGACGCATTTCGCCAACGCCGACCTGCCCGATGCGCGCATCCTGGACGAGCCCATGCGGCGCTTTCGCGACGCGCAGCAGTCGCTGCCGCCGCTTCCCACCAGCCTGGGCAATTCGGGCGCCATCCTGGGACATCCCGAAGCGCGGGGTGACTGGGGCCGTCCGGGGTTGATGCTCTACGGCGTCGACCCGGGCGCTCCGGCCCTGGCCTCGCGCCAACCGCTGCGTCCGGTGATGCGCTTCGTGTCGGAAATATCGGCACTGCGCACCATTTCCGCCGGAGAGTCGGTGGGCTATGGCAGCCGTTTCAAGGCGGCGCGGACAACGCGCGTGGGCGTGGTTCCCTGCGGCTATGCGGACGGCTATCCGCGCAGCGCCGGGGAAGGGACGCCGGTCGCCGTGGGCGGGGGCATCGCGCCGCTGATCGGCTGCGTGTCCATGGACATGATCACCGTGGACCTGACGGATTTGCCCGAAGCCGGGCTGGGCACTCCGGTGGAGCTATGGGGCGACCGGATCGCGGTGAGCGAGGTGGCGTCCCGTGCCGGGACGGTGGCCTACGAGCTGCTCTGCCAGGCGCGCCGCGCCGACATCCGGGTCCATTCTTCCGGCCCGGCCTGAAGGGACAAAATACTCGCTTTCTTCCCCCGGGCAGTCCGGGGCAACGGGGTTAGCATGCCTGACATGCCGACCGCCCTGAACGCCCACTTGTTCCAGATGCTCGAAGATGCGCTGACAAACCTCGCCCCGCTGCTGGGGGATCCGGGCGTCCGGGAAATCATGGTCAACGGCGAGGACAATGTCTGGATTGAACGGCGCGGCGCCCTGGAGCGATACCCCACCCGCTTTTCCGGGCAGGACACGGCCAATGCCATCCGCATCATGGCCACCCTGGCCGACAGCGACATCGGAGGCGGCCACGGTGTCCTGCTGGATGCCGCAATTTCCGGCTTTCGCATCTCCGCCGCCCTTCATCCCGTGGCGACGCGAGGCCACGCCCTCTGCATACGCAAGCACTCCGGCGTGTCATGCCGCATCGAAGATTATTTTCCCGAAGGTGTGCCGACGCAGGATTCTCTGGCCCGCAGCCCTTCCCTGATCGGGGAATTCCACCCTTCCGGCCGACTGGAACATGTCCTGGGGCAGTGGATCGAGGGCCGGAAAAACATCCTCGTGAGCGGCGGCACCAGCACGGGCAAGACGACTTTCCTGAACGCCCTGATGCGCGCCATTCCCCCTTCCGACCGCCTGGTGGTCATCGAGGATACGCGCGAACTGGTGGTGGAGGTTCCGAACTTTGTGGCATTCGAAGCCCATCCCGGCCTCGGGGTGAGCTTGCGCGACCTGGTGAAGCAAACCTTGAGGTTCCGTCCGGACCGGATCGTGGTGGGCGAAGTGCGCGGCGGGGAGGCATTCGACCTGCTCCAGGCCATGAATACGGGGCATTCCGGCTGCCTCGGGACCTTGCATGCGAACGGCCCTGCCGACGCGCTCTGCCGGCTGGAACAAATGGTCCTTCAAAGCGGGATCGACTGGCCTGCCGCTTCCATCGGACGGCAAATCGCGGGAAGCATCGGGGGCGTCGTTCACCTTGCCAGAGTCGGTGGCGCACGGCGCATCGTGGATGTGGTTCAGGTGGAGGGGTATCGAGATGGCGTGTATCGGACGCAATCCCTGTTGCAGGCAGCTTGAATCCTTGCGGGCGCCCGCGCGGGCAGTCCTGCCGCTGGCCTGGGTCCTGGGCTGGCTTGTGCTGTTGCTGCCGGTTTCAGCCCTTGCGGTCTACACGCCCATGCCCTGGGAAGGGCCGATCTGCGCCGTTGCCAGCAGCCTGAAAGGCCAGGTGGCGGTCGTCTTGTCTGTGGTGGCCACCATCATGATCGGGATCATGTTCATGTATGCCGAAACCGGAGGCATCGTGGCGCGCATCGCAAGTTGGCTGCTGGGCATGTCCTGCGCCCTGTCGGTGGTGAGCATCATCACCGCATTGTTTCCCGGCGTGGCGATGCCGGGCTGCCTGTGAGCGGCGCCTTCCCTGAACGGCGGAGCACGCCGGTGCATTCGTCGCTGGTGGAGCCCCTGTTGATCGCCGGGGTGGAAAAACCGTTTGCGATCGTCAATGCCACGCTCGCGATCGCGCTGGTGGGCGACCTGCACCTTTACGGATGGATTCCGCTGTCTGTGCTGGTGCACCTGGTGTTGCGACGCATCACCCTGGATGACCCGTTCACGCGCCAAATCTACGTCAAGTACAACCGCCAACCCGAAAGTTACGACCCCTGGCCTCACTGCCGCGGGCGCAAAGGACTTCGCCCCGAAGGGTTCGGGAAACGCCTGGCATGTTGAATCTCAAGCGTGCCGCGCTCGGGTTCGACGCCCGTTCCCGGGGATTGTCTGAAATCCTGCCCTGGCTGGTCCAGATCACGCCCGGCCTGATCCTGAACAAGGACGGCGGTCTGCTTGCCTGCTTTCAGCTGGGCGGAATGCAGTTCGAAGGGTGTGACGATCTGGCCATCGATCGGGGCGCAGACCTCTTCGAACAGGCGTTGCGAAATCTGGACTGCCGCTTTACCGTCTGGTCCACGGTGTTGCGCCGAAAGTTCGCAGAGCATCCTGCGGGGCATTTTGCAAATCCAGGCAGCGCCGCCATCGACAGGATTTACCGCCAGGACTGCGGTGCCGGTCCGCGCTATGTCAACCGGCATTTCCTGAGCGTCCTGTTTTCCATCGACGAGCATCGCGACGGATTTTTGGGAACCCTCGCGCAGGCGGCAGGAGAAGGGGACGGGCCCCTGGCGAAGCGCCTGTGGGAGACGGCCTTGCGTCAGTTGACCGAGGCCCGCGCATTTCACCACGACGAGCGCCATCTCCGGAAAAGGATCGAACGGTTCGAGGAACTGCTGGGCCAGCTGGACGAAACACTCCGGTCGTTGCGGCCGGCGCGGCTGGAAGGGGGGGCCTTATGCGCTTTCCTGCACGAGATGACGAGCCCCGCCACGCATCGCGGCGAGGCCATGCCCCGCATTCCCGCGCAGGCATACCTCGATTCGGCGCTGGGCGAAGACCGCGTGGTCGTGGCGGGAGAGCATCTGCGCTTCGAAGGGGCGGAGTCGGTCTGCTACGGCGCCGCCCTGGCCGTAAAGGCCTGGCCCGGCGCGACCTTTCCGGGCATGCTGGACGCCGTCCTTTCGACCCCGGCCGAACTCACCCTGTCCCAGGTGTTTCGCTTCGTGGATACGGACGCCGCCAAGCGCTACATCAAGAACGTTCAGCGCTTCCATCTCAATCTGCAGAAGTCCCTGTTCAGCTACGTGCGCGAAGCGCTGTCCGGCGAGGAAAGCGTGGTTCGCGACAGCGGGCGCGCGGTTTCGGCGGAGGACGCGAGGCAGGCGTTGACGGACATGGCCGCCGCAAGCCGGGTTTTCGGGTATCTCAATCTGACCGTGCTGGTGATCGCTTCCGGTCTCGAGGACCTGGCGGAAAAACTGAGCGCCGTGGCGGCGGGCATTCGGTCGCAAGGGTTCCTGCTCCTGAGGGAACGCCTGCATCTCAATTCGGCCTGGTCCGGAACGCTGCCGGGACAATGGGGAGAACTGGTCCGGTGGCATTTCGTCAGTACGGCCAATTGGGCCGACTTATGTCCCATCCGTTCGGCGGGAGTGGGGGAACGTGAAAACCGCTACCTGTCCCAGCAGACCGGCAGGAAAGCGCCCGCGCTGACCCTTTTCACCACGGCTGCGGGAACCCCCTATCATTTCAATTTCCATTACCGGGACCTCGCCCATGCGTTCGTGGTGGGCCCGTCGCGCAGCGGAAAGTCGGTCTGGATCAATTTCCTGATCAGCCAGTATCAAAAATATCATCCGGTCCGGACCGTGATTTTCGACAAGGACCGCTCCTGCCGCATCCCGACGCTGCTGCAAGGAGGCCGGTGCCTGGAGCCCGGCGACCCGGAACTGCGGCTCAACCCGCTGGCCCTGGTGCGTGATCCTGTCCATTGGCCCTGGCTGGCCCGCTGGCTGGAAATCCTCCTGACGGCCCGGGGCAGGACGCTGTCGTCTTCGGAAAGCGTTGCGCTGGGGGAAGCGCTGTCAGGCCTCGCGTCGTTGTCCCCGGGGCTTCATCGGCTGGCGAGCCTGCACGGCTTGTTGCCCCGCGCGTTGCGCGGGGAACTCGAACCCTGGCTTGAAGGGGGCGCCTTGGGAGGTTATTTCGACCATGCGCAGGACGGGTTCTCGCTTTCGGATTTCACCTGTATCGAAATGGGGACCGTCCTGCGTGACGGTCGCGTGGCCCGGGCCTTTCTCGAATATGCCTTCTACAGGGTGGATCAGGCCCTGGCGGCAGCCTCCGGGGTCCCGACCCTGATTTATGTGGAGGAAGCCTGGTTCATGCTGTCCGACCCGTATTTTTCGAATCGCATCCGGGACTGGCTCAAAACCATTCCCAAGAAGCTGGGGTCGCTGGTGCTGGCCACGCAGTCGCTGGACGATTTTTCCAGGTCGGACATTTTTTCGACCATTGCCGACAACATCCCCACCCGGATTTTCCTTCCCAACCGTCAGGCGCGGGCCCATCGGGAACTGTACCGAAGCCAGTTCGGCTTGAACGATGCCCAGATCGCCCGCATCGAGCAGGCCCAGGACAAATGCCACTATTACGTCAACACCCCGGACGAAAGCCATCTGGTGGAGGCCCGGTTTTCTCCCCGGCTGCTGGCCTGGCTTCGTTCCGACGCCAAGGCCCAGAGCCAGTTCGAAACGCACCGGCGTTCGGGAGAAACGGACTGGGTGGAGGCCTACCTGGCTGCCATGGCAGGCGAGTCGTGAGGGTTTGGCGCCTGGTCGTTCGCATGGCCTGGGGCATTGCGCTGGCCTGGCCGTGTGCGGGAGTCCTGGCGGGGGGCGGCGGGGCCATGGGCACGATCGTGTATGACCCCACCAACCATGCGGAAACGGCCGTGACGGCGGCCAACGCGGTCCGCCAGACGGCCCAGCAGGTGCAGGCCTATGCCCTGCAGTTCCAGCAATTCCTGAATGAATTGGAGCAACTGAAGAAATTGCCCCAGGACACGCTGAACCAGGTGTTGCAGCCCTACACCGACCAGATGGCTGCGGTGCAGGCCCTGTCGCAGACCCTGGGCAACACCCTGGGCCAGATTACCTCGCTGCAGGACATGTTTACGGCACAGTTCAGGCAAATGGCGGCGCTGGGCGTTTCCCCCGACCAGTATCTGGATCGGGAGATGCAGATCGCGCAGTATCGCGGCCAGGGAGTGAGCTCGGTATTCCAGAACGAAGTGGCCACCTTGCAGTCCGTCAACGACTCCTACGCGCGCATCCGGATGCTGCAGGCGCAGATTCCGGCCAGCGCGGGACTGCAGCAGAGCTTCCAGACCGTGAACCAGCATCTCAACCTGCTGGCCGGGCAAAATGCCCAGCTGATCAGCCTCGTGGCAAGCCACCAGGCCAACGCGTCGGCCCGACTGCAGGACGAAGCCAGCGCCGATGCACTGGCGGGCGAGATCGTCCAAAAGCGCCTGCAGAACGATGCGCTCAAAATCCAGCAACTGCACCAGCAATTGCGCGACCAGGAATCGGCGCAGGGCTGGGGCATCCTGAGCGGCGGACGCTGAATTTTTCATGATCAGCCTGAACCCGGCCATCATCGACCAGTTTTCCCAGTCTTTCCTGGATGGGGGGCGGGCACTGCACGGCAATCTGTCAGGGGTCGCGGACAGTCTGTACGGATCCCTGCTGCTGCTCACGTTCAGCTGGTTCGGCATCAATGCGGTGCTGGAATCCATGACGGGCGACAACCTCGGAAAAATCCTCTCGCGCCTGATCCGTTTCCTATTCCTTTCCGGACTCGTGGCCTGGTTTTTGCAGGCCTATGACTTCATTTTTTACGAGGGCGTGTACAAGGGGTGCGACGCCATCGCTTCGGCGATTGCCGGGCCGGCGGGGGGAGGGCAGGGGTTTGCCACGGCCTGGAGCGTTTTTACGGACATCATCGTGACGGTCTGGGATGCCGTGGTCGGCAGCCCCGGCCGGTATCTGAGCGGCGCAAGCCCCATGTCCTGGGCCTTCTGGGGTGCGTTGGGAGGCTGGGTGATGACGGTGGCGCTGCTTTTCATCGCGCTTTGCGTCTTCGTGCTGGCGCTGGCGATTCTGGCCGTGATCTATGTCATGAGCAATGCCCTGGCCGGGCTCGCACTGGCGCTCGGTCCGTTTTTCATACCCTGGCTGCTGTGGGACCTCACGAAGGATTTTTTCATGGCGTGGGTCCGCTTTCTGTTTATCGCCTGTTTCTACCGGGTGGTTTCCGTGGCCGTCCTGGTCATGTCCAAGCCGGTGTTTGTGCTGCTTCACCAATGGATGGCCGACAACGCGGCCGTCATGACGGGGGACTCGCCATCGGACACGATGGCGCTGGCGGTGCTGCTGATCATTACCGCCACGATCATGGCGTACCTGATGGGCCATGTGCCGCAAATTTCCGCGGCGCTGGTGGGGCATGCCCGGGTGGATACCGGATTTGCCACCCAGTCCAGCCGGGTCATCCAAAATCGCATTTCCAAAGCCAACGACTGGATGGGACGACGGCTTCGGGATTATGCGCGCGGCGCGGAACGCGACGGCGGGCGATCGTGATCCGCTTTCGCATGCCGGGACTCAGCCCGGGGCAGGCGCGGCAGCTCCTGCGGGCGCTGGAGGAACGGGCGGCGCTGGCGGGGGAGGACAAAGCCCGTTATCCGGTTCCGGAACCGCTCGCCCATTCCTTTGCCGGGCAGGTCTGGTGGGCCCTGATGCAGGAGCTTTCCGACCGGCCCCTGAAAACCGTCCTGGGCCTGCTGGCCAGCGCGACCTATCCCGTCTGGTGGTTGGCCCATGCGGCACACCGCTGGTTTTAGTTTTCAGGGCCAGGCGGTATCATGCTGACCTCATGGACAGCACCGACCTCGAAGTCCTCAAGACTATCGCGCTCTGGCAGCAGGAAGGCGCAACGGTCACCCTGGCGACGCTGGTCAAAACCTGGGGCTCCGCGCCGCGCCCGGTGGGCTCCCTGCTCGCGCTGACGCGGGACGGCCGGCTCGTGGGATCCCTTTCCGGCGGCTGCATCGAAGACGACCTGCTGGAGCTGGTGCGCACGCGCACGTTGCAGCACCCCGAGAAAATGTCCTACGGAATCAGCGCCGACCAGGCCTCCCGCTTCGGCCTGCCGTGCGGCGGGGAGCTCGAGCTGGTCCTCGAGCCGCTGCTGCCGCAGAGCGCCATGGCGGAGCTGCTCCAGGCCCTGTCGGAAAACCGCATCGTGGCGCGCGAACTCGATCTGGCGAGCGGCGCGGCGCGCATCGTGCCCGCTCAATCCACGGAAGACCTGACCCTGACCGGGGAGCGGTTGCGCTCGGTGCACGGGCCCCGCTGGCGGCTCCTGATCATCGGCGCCGGCCAGCTTAGCCGCTACCTTGCCGAAATGGCGCTGGCCCTGGATTACCAGGTGCTGATCTGCGACCCCCGGCCCGATTTCCGGAAATCCTGGCCTGCCGCCCTGCCGCCGGTGGATCCGGCGATGCCGGACGATTTCGTGACCGCCCAGCGTCCCGATCCCCATACGGCGATCGTGGCACTCACCCACGACCCCAAGCAGGACGACCTCGCGCTGCTCGAAGCGCTGAAGTCGCAGGCCTTCTACGTGGGCGCCATCGGGTCGAAATCGAACCAGGCCAAAAGGCGCGAGCGGCTTGCCCTGTTCGACCTGGTGCCGCAGCAAATCGCCGCGCTGCGCGGACCGGCAGGCCTTCCGATCGGCAGCCGGACCCCGCCCGAAATGGCCATCTCGATCCTGGCCGAAATCACCGCCGTGCGCCATGGCGTGCCCCTGGCACAGCCGCGCGGCGACGCCGCTCCGGCATGATCGCAGGCCTCCTGCTGGCGGCCGGCCGCAGTTCCCGCTTCGGCGCCGACAAGCTGCTGCACCAGGAAAACGGGCACCCGCTGGCCTGGTTCGCCGCGCAGCCGTTCCTGGGCCTGGAGCGGACCGTGGCGGTCGTGCCCGAAGGGGGGCACGGTTTGCGCGCGCTGTTCACGGAGCTTGGCATCGGCGTGGTGGAAATTTCCGGCCTGCCGGCGTTGTCGCGCAGCCTTCAGGCAGGCCTCGAGGCGGCTGCGCAGGCCCGGGGCTGGATCGTGGGTCTCGCCGACATGCCCTGCGTGCGTCCGGCGACCGTGCATGCCCTGTGCGACGCCCTCGATCGGGGGGCGGACATCGCGGCCTGCCGCCATGCCGGCCGGCGCGGCAACCCGGTGGGGTTTTCGCGGGACATGCGCGCTGCGCTGCTGGCCCTGGACGGGGATCGGGGCGCGCGCGACCTGCTGGAGCAGAGGGCTTCCGAGGTGTGCTGGCTCGACGTGGACGACCCGGGCATCCTGGCCGATGTGGACGTTCCGGAGGACCTGGACCGGCTGCGCCCTAGCCTTTCCAGGCCTGCATGACCGTTTCCGGCGCCAGGTCCTCCAGGCAGCGCAGATGCCCGAGCGGACATTCGCGCTTGAAGCAGGGGCTGCAGGGCAGGTTCAGGCTCACCACGCGGGCCTGCTCCGACAGGGGCGGAGTGAAGCGGGGGCTGGAGGAGCCGAATACGGCCGCCAGGGGCCGGTCCAGGGCTGCGGCCACGTGCATCAGTCCGGAGTCGTTGCTGATCACGCGCCGGGCCGCCGCCATCAGGTCCACCGCTTCAGCGAGCGGCGTGAGGCCGCACAGGTTGCGGATCGGCGTGCCGGCCTCCTGAACGAGGGTTTCCCCGACGGGCCGGTCCTTTGCGGACCCGAGCAGCCATATCTGGAACCCTTGCGCTGCCAGCAGGCGGGCCGCAGCGGCAAAATGCCGGACCGGCCAGCGTTTTGCGGGGCCATATTCGGCGCCGGGACAGAGCACGGCCACCGGCCGGCCAAGGTCCAGCCCGAGGCGCTCCAGGGCCGCGGCCTGTCCCCGAAGATCGGCAACCAGGCGCGGTCGGGGCACCGGTTTTTCCAGGCGCGCGCCCGCGGGCAAGGCCAGGCCCGCGAAGCGTTCCACCATGAGCGGCAGCCCCTCGCGGTCGAGGGGACGCGCGTCGTTGAGCAGCCACTGCCGCAGTTCGCCCACATAGCCGGTCCGCCGGGGAATGCCGGCAAACCAGGGCACGAGGGCGGATTTGAACGAGTTGGGAAGCACGACGGCCTGGCCATAGCCCGCGGCCTTCAGCTGCCGCGCAAGCTGGCGGCGCGCTCCCAGGGCGAGTTCTCCGTGCCTGAAGGGGCTGTCCAGCACCTGGCTCACTTCCGGCATGCGCTGCAGGACGCCGTGGGTCCAGGGAGGGGCCAGCACGTGAATTTCAGCGCCGGCCTCCCGTTGTTTCAGGGCTGCCAGCATCGGCTGCGACAGGACGGCATCGCCCACCCAGGCCGCGCCGATGACGAGGATCTTGCTCAATGAGCGTGGCGACCGGCGCCTTTGGCCAGGATATAGCGGGTGCCGCAGTAGGGACATTGCACGGTGCCCGTCCGCGCCACGTCGAGGAATACCCGCGGGTGGGTGTTCCACAGCTTGACGGAAGGAAGCGGGCAGTGCAGGGGAAGGTCGGCGTCCGTGACTTCCACGGCTTTCTGGTTCAGTTCCGAGACATTGGACATTTTTCAGCCTCCGACGACTGTGAGCCAGTCGCGATGTTGGGGTGAGCGGCCCTTGACGCAATCGAAATACAGGGATTGCAACCGGGTGGTGACCGGCCCGCGGTGGCCTGCGCCGATCAGGCGGCGGTCCACTTCCCGGATCGGTGTGACTTCGGCCGCAGTGCCCGTGAAGAAGGCTTCGTCGGCGCTGTAGAGCTCGTCCCGGGAAATCCGCCGCTCCTGGACGGCCAGGCCTTCCTGGGCGGCGAGCTGCATGATGCAGTCGCGCGTGATGCCTTCCAGGGCGCTGGACAGGTCGGGAGTGTGCAGCGTGCCGTGCTTCACGATGAAAATGTTTTCGCCCGAGCCCTCCGCGACAAAGCCGTCCACGTCGAGCAGCAGCGCTTCGTCGTAGCCGTCCGCTGTGGCTTCGTTGTTGGCCAGGATCGAGTTCATGTAGTTGCCGCTGGCCTTCGCCTTGCACATGGTGATGTTGGGGTGATGACGGGTATAGGAGGAGGTCTTGACCCGGATGCCCTGCTCCAGCGCCTGTTCGCCGAGATAGGCGCCCCAGGGCCAGGCGGCCACGGCCACATGGGTTTTCGCGCCCTTCGGGGACACGCCCATTTTTTCCGAGCCCAGATACACCAGGGGGCGGATATAGCATTCTTCCAGCCCGTTGCCCGCCACCGTGTCCAGCTGGGCCTTCATGAGGGTGCCGAGGTCGTAGGGAACCGGGATCTGCAGGATGTGCGCGGAACGCAGCAGCCGTTCGGTATGCTCCCGCAGCCGGAACACCGCCGTGCCGAGATCGGTATTGTATGCGCGCACGCCCTCGAACACTGCCAGGCCGTAATGGAGGGAGTGGGTGAGGATGTGGGTATTGGCTTCCCGCCAGGGAACCAGGCGGCCATCCAGCCAAATGACGCCGTCTCGATCAGACATCGACATGCAAATGCACTCCGCTAACAAAAGTTCGATTTTAACGGATGTTGCATCGCCCCACAAAACGATCCGGAATGACCGCCCATGGCGTTCCGGAAAGGAACAGCCCATCCAAAGCGGCTATACTGGAAGGCTTATGGCCAGCCATCGGGCAATCCTGCACCACTCCCGCCGCGCGCTCCTGTGGGGGAGCGCGCTTTTTGCCATCCTCTTCCTCATCCTCTGGGTGGGGCTTCAGATGTTCATTCTCAACGGCGTGGATCGGTATCGTCCGGATCTGGTGGCCGCCCTGTCGCGTGCCACGGGAACCCGCGTCGAAATCGGGAGCATCTCTTCGGTGGGCATCCAGTGGCTGCCCACTGTCGCGCTGAACCAGATCACGGTGTTCGATTCGGCAGGCAAGCCGGGCCTGGTGCTCGACCACGTGCGAGGCAGCATTTCGATCCTGGGTTTCTTTCAGGGACGGATGGACTTGAGCCGGCTGGTGATCGACCAGCCGACCTTGACGCTGCACCGGACGAAAGACGGCGAGCTGTACCTGTCCGGCATCCGGCTGCCAAGCCCCGGGGCAGGCCCCAGCCCGTTTCTGGACTGGCTCGCCCATCAGGGCGACATCCGGGTCGCCAACGCCACCCTGCACTGGGAAGACGACACGACCGGCGCCGAACCGCTGCTGCTGTCGCGCGGCAACCTTCGCATTCGCAACAACGGCAACCGGCACCGGCTTGACTTGAACTTCGTCCCGCCGGAACGGCTGTCGCGGCCCGTGACCCTCAGGGCGGATTTGCGCGGTTCCGACACCGCCGGGTTCAAGGACTGGCACGGACAGCTGGAGGCCCAGACCGAATGGGTGAATCTGGCCGTACTGAAGCACTGGTTTCCGAAAATTCCCGCCCCGGATCGCGGGCGCGGGGCCATGAAGCTCACGGTCGTGCTCGATCAGCCGGGGTCGTGGGCGTCGAATGCGGAAGTGGACCTGCAGGACCTGCAGGCACAGCTGCGCAGCGACCTGGCGCCGCTCCAGTTCCGGCAGGTGCGGGGCGGACTGTCGTTCAAATCCTCCCAGGGCGGGATGGAATTTTCCGCGCACCAGCTCGTCCTCAACGGCGGCAGCGCCTTCCGCACCACGGTTCCGCTGGACCTGCGCCTGGCTTACAGCAGTTCGGGCGGCTCGCTCGAGTTCAACCGGGTCGAGCTGGGCCAATTCGCCAACCTGACGGCCTCGCTGCCCCTGCCCGAAGATTTGAGAAACCGCTGGAATGCCGCCGCATTCAAGGGCGTCGTGAGCCAGATGGACGTCCATTGGACCGGGGCCCCGGACCATCCGAGCGACTTTGCGATCCATTCCGATTTCGAAGGGTTCCAGGCCAACCCCATCGGCCTCCTGCCGGCCATCCGGGCGTTCAGCGGCCACCTGGACGCCACTGCGGAAGGCGGATCGCTGAAAGGCAATGGTGCCGAAACCTACCTCAACTTCCCCAAAATCTTTGCCGCACCGATTCCGGTGAAGTCCTACAAAGTCGATGCGTCCTGGGCGGTCCGCGGGGAGACCACGGAAGTCCGCATTGACCGGTTCGAAGTGGAAAACGGCGACCTGGCCGGATTCGTGAGCGGCAAGCTGTCCGTCCAGGCCGGCGTGCCGGGCGAGGCCGATCTCAAGGGCGAACTGCAGCGCGCCTCGGCCGCGGCCGTGTGGCGTTACCTGCCGCTCGACGTGTCGGTGGAAGCGCGCAATTGGCTGCAGGTTTCGCTGACGGGCGGCAAAGCCCAGCATATGACGTTTGAAGCGAAAGGGAACCTCCAGCAGTTTCCTTTCGTGGCAGACCAGGGCGGGAAATTCCGGATCAACGCGCAAATCGGCGACGGGGTGTTGCGCTATGACCCCGCCTGGCCTGCGATCACAGCCCTTCAGGCGACCCTGCAGATCCGGGGCGCCGAACTCGTGGTTGACGCCACCGCGGGGCGCATTCTGGGGGCCCGGATCAAGGTCGTCCATGCCCGCATTCCGGACCTCACCGCGCAGGAGGAACAGCTGTCGGTTTCCGGCGAAGTGGATGGCGCTGTGCACGAAGGGCTCGATTTCATCGCCCAGAGTCCGGTGCGGGAATACCTCCACCACTTCACGGACGACATCCGGGGGGACGGGACAGGGCATCTGTCGCTGGCCCTCGAAATCCCCCTGAACCGGACCCAGGATACCCGCGTCAAGGGGGATTACCAGTTCCTGGATGCCGGCATCGATGACGGGGACGCCGGCATCCCCCCCGTGAGCCATATCCAGGGGCATCTCCTGTTTACGGAGTCGGCCGTTTCCTCCCAGGATCTGGCCGGCAGCGTGCTGGGCGGCGTGGCGGCTTTCGACCTGTCCACCTTGCCTTCGGGGGCGATCCGGGTCCTGGCTCGCGGCACGGCGGACATGGCCGGGCTCGCCGGCGTCTACCGGCATCCGGTGCTTGCGGACGTCAGCGGCAGGGAGCCGTGGCAAGGCGAATTCGTGTTTTCCGACAAGCGCACCGACGTGCGGCTGGATACGCAGGTCAACTACCTGGGAGAGCCGGCCACAGTCCACGTGGGCATGCTCAAGGACGGCACGCTCGACGTGGCGTTTTCCGGAAAAACCTCCCAGGCCGGCCTGGCCCGGCGCTACCCCTCGCCCCTGCTCAAGGTGCTGGACAGCCCCGTGAGCTGGAATGGCCACCTGCGGGTCAAGTCGGGCCATGACGAGGTGACCGTGAGCGGGTCGGCCCTGCTTTTCCAGGAACCGGCCAAACTGGTGTTGTCCGGTTCCTCCCACGGCAAAACCGTTGCGGACATTGCCGGAAAAGCGACGATGGCGAGCCTGCGGCGGCTGGGTTACGCCACGGTCGCGACCAAGGCCCGGGGTGCGACGGAGTGGCGTCTTCATGTGGAGCAGAGCCCTTCCCGGACCCAGGCGGTGCTGACCTCGTCGCTTGCCGGGGTGGCGCTCGATTTCCCGGCCCCCTTCCAGAAGAGTGCCGGCACCGTGCTGCCCCTCAACCTGACGGTCGTTGCCGAAGAGGCGGGATTGCAGGTCAGCGCAGCCCTTGGGAACTGGGCCGGTCTCAAGACCAGCTATGCCGCCCTGCCCAAGGGGGGATACCAGATCCGGCGGGGCCTCCTCACGTTCGGCGGGCCCGTGGTCGCGCCGCTGGGCGAAGGGTTTGGCGTCAACGGGACGTTGCGCCATGCGGACCTGGACCAGTGGAAATCCTGGAGCGAAAGTCTGGGGGACGGGGGCGGAGACATCGCCGTCTTCGGCTCCGTCACCTGGCTCAACGTGGCTTTCGACGACGTCCGCTGGGGCGGGAGAACCTGGGGCAGCCACCGGGTTTCGGCCAACCAGGAAGGAGACCACTGGCTTGCCCAGGTGCGCGGGGACCAGGCCGACGGCGAAGTGACCTGGATTCCGGAGGGGAACGGCCGCATCCGCGCCCACTTCACCAAGCTGACCCTGCCGCCGGTGCCGGAGGGGGAGGCCAAGGACAGGCCTTCCGATCCGGATGAACTCAAGCGCATGCCGTCGCTGGACCTGGTGGCGGACCGGTTTACCGCGCGCAACAAGTCCTTCGGCCGGCTGCAGCTCACCGGAATCCGGGACGGCATGGTGTGGCGCATCGATCGCTTTTCCCTCACTTCGGCCTGGGCGACGGTGGAAGGCGATGGCCGCTGGCTGGCGCAGCCGTCACTGCAAACCGAGCTCAACCTCCATCTCAAGGCGTCCGATCTCGGCAACTTTCTGGCGGATCTGGGTTACCCGCACATGATTTCCCGCGGCAAGGGCGAAGTCCGCGGCCAGTTCAGCTGGAGCGGGAATCCGGATGATTTCAAGCTGTCCATCATGGCAGGCCAGCTTGCCCTGGACCTGCATGACGGACAGTTTTCCAAAGTGGAGCCGGGCGGCGCGGGACGCCTGATCGCCCTGTTGAGCTTGCAGACGCTGCCCCGCCGGATTACGCTCGATTTCCATGACATTTTTTCGGACGGCTTCGCGTTTGATTCCCTGACCGCCAACATCGCCGCAAAACAGGGCCTGTTTTCGACGAAGGATTTCGATATGGCCGGTCCTTCGGCACGGGTGATCCTGACCGGAACCATCAACGTCATGGACGAGACCACGTCGCTCACGGCCCGCGTGTCGCCTGCGGTGGGGGGGAGCGTCTCGCTTGCCACGACGGTGTTGGGGGGGCCGGTGGCAGGGGCCGCCTCTTTCCTGCTGCAAAAACTGCTGAAAAACCCCCTCGACAAGGTGCTGACTTACGAATACGGTATTGAAGGAAGCTGGGACGATCCCCAAATAAAACCCCTGGGGTCGTCCGCGGCGGCGGATTCTTCGCGCTGACCGCGCTTACGGGAAATCACATGAAAGGACCACGCATGGCAACGATGGAACCTGCGGCACCCGGCAAATCCGATTCCGGATTTGGCAAAGCCCGGCCTTTGCCCGGCAGTTTCAGGGTGGCGGCGATCCAGATGGCGTCAGGGCCCCAGGTGGACGCCAACCTGTCCGAAGCGGAGCGACTGATCAAGATGGCGGCCGACCAGGGGGCCTCCCTCGTGGCCCTGCCGGAATACTTTGCCATCATGGGCATGCACGACACGGACAAGGTCCAGGTGGCGGAACCTTTCGGCAAAGGGCCGATCCAGGAATTCCTGTCGCGGACGGCCAAGCGCTTCGGCGTCTGGATCATCGGGGGCTCGGCCCCCATCAAAAGCGCCGATCCGGTAAAAATCCGCAACAGCAGTCTGGTGTACGACAGCGGCGGGCATTGCGTGGCCCGCTACGACAAGATTCACCTGTTCGGCTTTCAGCGGGGGACGGAGCGCTACGAAGAAGCGCGGACGATACAGCCGGGCAGCGAAGTGGTGACGGTGGACACGCCTTTCGGGCGGATCGGATTGTCGATCTGCTACGATCTGCGTTTCCCCGAGCTATACCGCGCCATGGGCCCCGTGGACCTGATCTTCGTGCCGTCCGCCTTCACCGAAACCACCGGGCGCGCCCATTGGGAAACCCTGATCCGGGCCCGGGCGATCGAGAACATTGCCTACGTGGTCGCGCCCGCGCAGGGGGGCTACCACATGAACGGACGGGAAACCCATGGCGCGACCATGATCGTGGATCCCTGGGGCGTTGTCCTGGACCAGTTGCCCCGGGGTTCCGGCGTGGTGATCGCCGGCGTGAACCCGGTGCATCAAGCCGAACTGAGAACGAACCTGCCGGCCCTGACGCACCGCACCGTGGGCTTGCCGGCGCCGAAGAAACCGAAAACAGGAACTTCATGATGTCCCCAGATGCATTGGTGCTTGCCGAAGCGGCGCTGCTGACCCCTTACGAACTGGACCGGGGAAGCCTGGACCGCGTGTTCGGCCAGATTCTGACCCACCAGGTGGATTATGCCGATCTTTACTTCCAGTATGCCCGGGCGGAAGGCTGGAGCCTCGAGGAAGGGGTGGTCAAATCCGGCTCGTTCCACATCGAACAGGGGGTCGGGGTGCGCGCAGTCAGCGGCGAAAAAACGGCCTTCGCCTATTCCGACGACATCCACCTCCATTCGCTCGAGCAGGCGGCCCAGGCCACGCGCGCCATCGGACGCGCCGGGCAGAACGGCCGGCAGCAGATCCTGCGCACCGCGCCGCCGGGCGCGCTGCTGTACCAGCCCAACGACCCCCTGGCCACGCTGCAGGACCACGAAAAAGTGGCGCTGCTTGAACGTCTGGAACGCTTTGCGCGCGCCCTCGACCCCCGGGTGACGCAGGTCATGGCTTCCCTTGCCGGGGAATATGAACTGGTTCTGGTGGCCCGCAGTGACGGCGTGCTGAGCGCCGACGTGAGGCCGCTGGTCCGGGTCTCGCTGCAGGTCATCGCGGAACAGGGCGGCCTGCGCGAACAGGGATCGGCGGGCGGCGGCGGCCGGTTCGGGTACGGCTATTTCACGGACGACGTGCTGCAGGACTATGCCCGGCACGCGGTGAACCAGGCGCTCACCAATCTCGACGCCAGGCCGGCTCCTGCCGGGGGCATGACGGTCGTCCTGGGTTCCGGCTGGCCCGGCATCCTGCTGCACGAGGCGATCGGCCACGGTCTGGAAGGGGATTTCAACCGCAAAGGCACTTCCGCCTTTGCCGGGCGCATCGGCGAGCGGGTTGCGGCTGCGGGCGTCACCGTCCTGGACGACGGCACCATCGCCGGCAGGCGGGGATCGCTCAACCTCGACGACGAAGGGAATCCCACGCGCCGCACGACCCTGATCGAGGACGGCATCCTCAAGGGCTATCTGCAGGACAGCCTGAACGCCCGGCTGATGGGCATGCCCCTGACCGGAAACGGGCGGCGCGAATCGTTTGCGCATATCCCGCTGCCGCGCATGACCAACACCTACATGCTGAACGGCAACCGCGACCCCGCAGAAATCATCGCCTCGGTCGACCGCGGCCTCTACGCCGTCAATTTCGGCGGCGGCCAGGTGGACATCACGAGCGGAAAGTTCGTTTTTTCCGCGGCGGAAGCCTGGATGATCGAAAACGGAAAGCTCACGTATCCGGTCAAGGGCGCCACCCTCATCGGCAACGGGCCCGACGTCCTGACCCGGGTCAGCATGATCGGCAACGACATGGCGCTGGACCCCGGCGTGGGCGTTTGCGGCAAGGAAGGCCAGAGCGTCCCGGTGGGGGTCGGCCAGCCGACGTTGCGCATCGACGGCCTGACAGTGGGCGGGACGATCTAGGGTTTGATAAAATGCCGGGTTTACTGACGACCGTGGCTGCCTGAACGGCAGGATTTCCCATCATGACGACTGCCCTGCAACAAAAAATCGACGACGTTCGCGTACGCGAAATCAAGGAACTGCTGCCGCCCATCCACTTGCTGCGGGAATTTCCGCTGTCGGAGGAAGCCGCGCAGGTGGTCTACGAGACCCGGCAGCAGATACACCGCATTCTGCACGGAGCGGACGACCGGCTGCTGGTGATCGTCGGCCCCTGTTCCATCCATGATCCCAAGGCCGCGATGGACTATGCCACGCGCCTCAAGGCGGTCAAGGAGCGCTGGGCCGACGAGCTGCTGATCGTCATGCGGGTGTATTTCGAAAAGCCGCGCACCACGGTCGGCTGGAAAGGCCTGATCAACGACCCGCACCTGGACGGCAGCTTCCGCATCAACGATGGCCTGCGCCTCGCGCGCGGGCTGCTGCTCGACATCAATGCCCTGGGCATGCCGGCCGGCACGGAATTTCTCGACCTCATCACGCCCCAGTATTTCGCCGACCTGATCAGCTGGGGCGCGATCGGCGCCAGGACCACGGAAAGCCAGGTACATCGCGAGCTGGCTTCCGGACTTTCCTGTCCGGTGGGCTTCAAGAACGGCACCGACGGCAACCTGCGGATCGCCGTCGACGCGATCCGGGCCGCCCAGCAGCCCCACCATTTCCTGTCCGTGACCAAGGCGGGCCATTCGGCCATCGTGGCCACCAACGGCAATGACGATTGCCACGTCATCCTGCGCGGCGGGAAAACCACCAACTACGATGCCGCCAGCGTGGAAGCGGCAGCCAAGGAACTGTCTGCGGCGGGTCTGGCGGCGCGCGTGATGATCGACTTCAGCCATGCCAACAGCCAGAAGGATCCCCAGAAGCAGCTGGCCGTGGCCGACAACGTGGCGCAGCAGCTGCGCGCGGGCGAAGCGCGCATCATGGGCGTCATGATTGAAAGCAACCTGAAGGCGGGCCGGCAGGACCTGGTGGCCGGAAAACCGCTGGAATACGGCAAAAGCATCACGGACGCCTGCATTTCCTTCGACGACACCCAGCAGGCCGTCGAAATCCTGGGAAGTGCCGTCCGGCAGCGCCGCCTGAATGCGGCAGACACGGATGCCTGATCCGGGCCGCTAAGGGAAGGAAGCATTCTGATGGAACATCATTTTCACGTTCACGGCGCCCACGAACACGAAGTGGAGCACGCCGCGTCCGGGCACGGAGGCCGGCACGGCGTGGCGCTCGCCCAGCAGGTGGCCATTTTCACCGCGGTCCTGGCGGCCGTCGGCGCCGTGGTGAGCTACCTCGGCGGCAACACCCAGAACGAAGCCCTCATGCACAAGAACGAGGCCGTGCTCTACAAGGCGCATGCAAGCGACCAGTGGAACTACTACCAGGCGAAAAGCACCAAAGGGCACATCGTGAGCATGGCAGCCGAACTGGCGCCCAAGGACCGGCGCGCAGCCTTCCAGGCGGACATCGCGCGCTACGAGAAGGAAAAGAAGGAAATCAAGGCAAAGGCCGAAGCGTTCGAGGAAAAATCCCGCCTGGAAAACGAGCTTGCGGAAAAATCCTTTCACCCCCATCACGCCCTGGCGCTCGCCATGACGTTCATCCAGATCGCCATCGCGCTCGCTTCCGTCACGGCGCTGACGAGCCGGCGCTGGCTCCTGGTGCCTGCAGGGGTGGGGGCGGTCGCGGGCTGCGTCCTGGCGGTCTGGGCCTACCTGTAGCTGGATTGCCAGAGCACGTCCGAACCGCCCGAACTGCGGTTGAGCGTCCGCGCCACCACGAACAGCAGGTCAGACAGCCGGTTGAGATAGCGCAGGCTCGCCCCGGACACAGCGTCCTCCCGTCCCAGCGCCACCAGGCGCCGTTCGGCCCTGCGGCAGACCGTGCGCGCCAGATGGCATAAGGCCGCGCTGCGCGAGCCCCCGGGCAGGATGAATTCCTTGAGCGGCGACAGCGACGCGTTGTGGCGGTCGATCTCCCCCTCGAGCTCCTGCGCGCGCCCTTCCGGAATGACGCGATGCCCGGGAATGCACAGTTCGGCGCCCAGGTCGAACAGGTCGTGCTGGATGCGCGAGAGCAGGGCGCGCGTGTCTTCCGGCACCGCTTCCGCCAGCAGCACGCCCAGCACGCTGTTCAGCTCGTCCACGTCGCCCAGCGCTTCCACGCGCAAATGGTTTTTCGCAATGCGGCTGCCGTCGCCCAGCCCGGTGCTTCCGTCGTCGCCGGTGCGGGTGTAGAGGCGTGTCAGCCGGTGGCCCATGGAAGTGAAATTCAGGGATCGTTGTGAAGGGGATGTTCGCGTGGCTATAATGCCCGTTTGTCTCCGGACACTGCAACCCCTTGCGGGGGTCCCTTCCCATGAAAACTGTTTTTCTAGATTTCGAACAGCCGATCGGCGAGCTGGAAGCCAAGATCGAAGAGCTGCGATTCGTGCAGGAAGACTCTGCGGTGGACATTTCCCAGGAAATCGAACGGCTGCAGAAAAAGAGCCAGACGCTGACCAAGGAAATCTATGCCGGCCTCAAGTCCTGGCAGATCGCACAGGTGGCGCGCCACAGCCAGCGCCCGTATACCCTGGATTACATCGAAGCGCTGTTCACCGACTTCGAGGAGTTGCACGGCGACCGGGCGTTTTCCGACGATCCTGCCATCGTCGGCGGCATCGCCCGCTTCGGGGGCCGGCCCGTCCTGGTGATCGGACACCAGAAAGGCCGCGACACCAAGGACCGCATCTACCGCAATTTCGGACAAGCGCGGCCCGAAGGCTATCGCAAGGCGCTGCGCCTCATGCGCCTTGCCGAAAAATTCCAGATGCCGATTTTCACCTTCATCGACACGCCGGGGGCCTATCCGGGCATCGGTGCCGAAGAGCGCGGACAGTCCGAAGCGATCGGCCGCAACCTGTACGAGATGGCGGCGCTCAAGACCCCGATCGTGAGCACCGTGATCGGTGAAGGCGGCTCCGGGGGCGCGCTGGCGATCGGCGTGGGCGACATGACGCTGATGTTGCAGTACGCCATCTATTCCGTGATTTCGCCGGAAGGGTGCGCGGCCATTTTGTGGAAAACGGCCGAGAAGACCAGCGAGGCTGCCGAAGCGCTGGGCATCACGTCTTCCCGTCTCAAATCCCTGGGTCTCGTGGACAAGGTGGTGCAGGAACCGCTGGGGGGGGCGCACCGCGACCCGCAAGCGATGGCCCAAAACCTCAAGCGCGCGCTGCAGGAAGCGCTGCGGCAGCTGGACGCATTTTCGACCGATGATTTGCTGGCACGTCGTTTCGACAGACTGATGGGCTATGGCAAATTCAAGGAAACCGCTGCACGCTGAGGTTCCGGCTGCCGTCCGGCAATCCCTCCGGAATCACGCGGGAGCTGCCGACCGCCTGTGCGTGGGGCTGAGCGGAGGACTCGATTCCGTCGTCCTGCTTGCCTGCCTTCACGTCCTGGCGCCGGAATTCCGTCTGCGCCTGTCCGCGCTGCACGTCAATCACCAATTGCAGGCCGAAGCGGGGCGCTGGGAAGCCTTCTGCCGCGACTATTGCGAGCGCCTGGGCGTTCCTTGCGCGGTGGAGCGGGTTTCGGTGTCGCGCGCCGGCGGCGAAAGCCTCGAAGCGGAGGCGCGGGCGCAGCGCTATGCCGCCTTCGCGCGCCAGCCCGCCGATTTCATCGCACTGGCCCACCACCGGGAGGACCAGGCGGAAACGGTGCTGATCCAGCTGCTGCGCGGGGCCGGCCTCAACGGGCTGCGCGCCATGCCGGAAACGCGGGCGCTGAACGGTCCGTCCGAAGCCGGGCCGCGCCTGCTGCGCCCGCTGTTGCAGGTGCCGCGAGCGGCGTTGCGCGAGTATGCCGCCGTGCACGGCCTGGCCTGGGTGGAAGATCCCTCCAATCTGCAGACGCACCATGCCCGCAACTATTTGCGGCACGACGTGCTGCCCGTGCTGGCCCGGCGTTTCCCGTCGTGGGCCGGCACGCTCGGCCGTTCGGCCCGCCATCTGGCGGAGGCCGGGGAGCTGCTCGACCAGCTGGCGGAAGCCGATTTCACCGAGTGCCGCCAGGGCGAAGGCATCCGCATTGGCGCAGCCCTGGAACGCGGGGAGCTGCGGGCCGTCAACCTGTTGCGCTGGTGGATCCGCCGCCAGGGGGCACCGGCCTTTCATCAGAAACAGCTGGAAGACTGGCTGCGCCAGTCCAGGGCCTGCGATGACCGGCAGCCCAGCCTGTCCTGGGCGGGATGGGCGCTGGAGCGTTTCAGGGGATGCTGGCAGCTGCGCCGCACGGTGAGCGGGGCATGGCCGGCGCTTCATTTCGACCGTTGGCCCGGCGGGGACCGCATCCTGATCCCCGGAGCCGGCGCGCTGCGCCTGAGGCCGGTGCGGGGGGAGGGCGTGCGCCTGGACCTGCTCGCACAGGGGCGATTTTCGCTGCGCCGGCGCCAGGGCGGCGAACGGCTGAGGCCTGCCGCGGCCGGCCCGAGCCGCACCCTGCGCAACCTCCTGCAGGAGGCAGGTCTTCCTCCCTGGTGGCGCAACGCCTTGCCGCTGCTGTTTCACGGGGACGATCTGGTGTGTGTGCCGGGCGTCGCGGTGGACGCTTGCGCGCTCCCCGCGCGGGATGAAACGGGGCTCTCCATGCAGTGGGAACCCTTTGCATCGGACGCTGCACAACAGTGACCGCCCCATGCTAGAATGTTCCGTTTACAAACATTAAGTTAGCGGAGCTTTTTCCATGTCGATCGAACGCACCCTGTCCATCATCAAACCCGATGCCGTCGCCAAGAACGTGATCGGCGAAATCTATGCCCGGTTTGAGAAAGCGGGACTCAAAATCGTCGCCGCACGGATGGTGCACCTGTCCCGGGCGGAAGCCGAAGGATTCTATGCCGTGCACCGTGAGCGGCCGTTTTTCAAGGACCTGGTGTCGTTCATGATTTCAGGCCCGGTGATGGTTCAGGTGCTGCAAGGGGAAGGGGCGATCCTCAAGAACCGCGACCTCATGGGGGCCACCGACCCGAAAAAAGCCGCGCCCGGAACCATTCGGGCTGATTTTGCCGAAAGCATCGACGCCAATGCCGTCCATGGTTCGGACGGCCCGGAAACGGCGGCGGCGGAAATCGCCTATTTCTTCCCCGCGCTCAACGTATACCCCCGCTGAGACCGGAACGCCGCGAGGAGACATGAGCACGAACCTGCTTGGCCTGAACCGAGAGGAACTCGCCCGGTACCTGGAAGGGCTGGGGGAGAAGCCGTTTCGGTCGCGCCAGCTGATGCGCTGGATCCATCATTTCGGCGAGGCGGATTTCGGCCGCATGACCGACCTGGCCAAGTCCTTGCGCGCCCTGCTGGAAGAACATGCCGTGGTGGAAGTTCCCCGCCTCATTTCAGAGCAGCGCTCCGAAGACGGCACCTGCAAGTGGCTGCTGGAGCTGTCGCCCGGAAACGCCATCGAAACCGTGTTCATTCCCGAAGACGGGCGTGGCACCCTGTGCATTTCCTCGCAAGTGGGCTGTGCCCTGGCCTGCACCTTCTGTTCCACCGGGCGCCAGGGGTTCAACCGCAACCTGAGCACGGCGGAAATCGTCGGCCAGGTCTGGTGGGCCAACCAGGCCCTGGGACACGATCCCAAAGGCGAGCGGGTGATCAGCAACGTGGTGCTGATGGGGATGGGCGAACCGCTGCTCAACTACGAAGCCGTGGTCAAGGCGCTCGACATTTTCCTGGACGATTTCGGCTACGGGCTGTCGCGGCGCCGCGTGACCCTTTCCACTTCGGGCGTGTTGCCGGCGCTCGACCGCTTGCGCGAGCGCGCCCCCGTGGCGCTCGCCGTTTCCCTGCATGCCCCCAACGATGCGCTGCGCAACGAACTCGTGCCCATCAACCAGAAATATCCCATCGCGGAACTGATGGCGGCCTGCCGCCGCTATCTGGAACGGGCCCCGCGCGATTTCGTGACGTTCGAGTATGTCCTGCTGGACGGCGTGAACGATACGGAAGCCCATGCGCAGGAGCTGGTGCGCTGCGTGGCGGAGGTGCCGTGCAAGTTCAACCTGATCCCGTTCAACCCGTTCCCGAATTCCGGCTATCGCCGTTCCCGCCCGGAGGCGGTGCGACGTTTCCGGGACATCCTGATGCAGGCGGGTTTCGTCGCCACGGTGCGGAAAACCCGCGGGGACGACATCGATGCGGCCTGCGGTCAGCTGGCAGGGCAGGTGGTGGACAAAAGCCGCCGGCAGCAGCGCTTTGAGACCCCTTCGGCATGAACGATCAGACGGCCATTCCCGAACAACAGCTTGGCGCGGGCCCGCGCCTTGCCGCATTGCGCCAGCAGCGCGCCCTGGGCATCCTGGAAGTGTCCCAGCGCCTCCGGTTTTCCGGAAAGCAGCTTGCGGCGCTCGAGGCGGGCCAATACGACGCCTTGCCGGACATGACGTTCGTGCGCGCCATGATCCGCTCCTATGCGCGTTATCTCGGCGCCGACCCCGATCCCATCCTCCAGGCTTTGGAGCAGGAGCGTCCGGATGCCGTGCCGCGGCTCATGAACACCCCTTCGCTCACGGTGCCTTCCAAAGGCATCAGTTTTTTCCACGAGGCCGGCAGGTCCAGCCGCCGCTGGATCCTTGCGGGGCTGCTGGTGCTTGCCGCCGCGCTTGTCGCTGCCTGGATCTGGCATTCGGGTGCGGCACCGGATGCGCCTCCGGTCGGGGCCGGTCCGGATGCGACGCATTCCGAGCCGCCCAAGCCGCTGCCTCCCGAGCCATGACGTCCGTCGACCTGCTGCACCGGAAGCGGCGATCCACCCGGCTGGTGGAAGTGCGGGGCGTCGCCATCGGGGGCCGTTCGCCCATCGTCGTCCAGTCCATGACCAACACCGATACGGCGGACGTGGATGCGACCGTGGCCCAGGTCCTGGCGCTCGCGCGCGCCGGATCCGAACTGGTTCGGGTCACCGTCAACACGGCCGAGGCCGCGTCCGCCGTGCCGGTCATCCGGCGCGAACTGGACCGTGCCGGCGTCGGCGTGCCGCTGGTGGGCGATTTTCATTTCAACGGGCACAAGCTCCTGGCCGAGTTTCCGGAATGTGCGGCGACACTGGACAAGTACCGCATCAACCCGGGCAACGTGGGGCGCGGCTCCCGCCGGGACGAGCAGTTCGCCCAATTGATCGAGACGGCCTGCCGTCTCGGCAAGCCGGTCCGCATCGGCGTCAACTGGGGCAGCCTGGACCAGGAAGTGCTGGCCCGCTTCATGGACGAAAACGCCAAGCGCCCCGCGCCGGAACCGGTGGAAGTGGTGATGCGGGCCGCGCTGGTGGCATCCGCCCTGGAAAGCGCCGCACTGGCCGAACAGCTGGGCCTGGCGGGCAACCGCATCATCCTGTCCTGCAAGGTGAGCGGGGTCCAGGATCTGGTCGCGGTGTACCGCGACCTGGCGACCCGGTGCGACTATCCATTGCATCTGGGCCTGACGGAAGCGGGCATGGGCAGCAAAGGCATCGTGGCGTCCACGGCGGCCATGGGGATTCTCCTGCAGGAAGGCATCGGGGACACCATCCGCGTATCGCTCACGCCCGAACCCGGCGGCGACCGCACCCAGGAAGTGGTGGTGGCCCAGGAAATCCTGCAGACCATGGGATTGCGCGCATTCACCCCGATGGTGACGGCCTGTCCCGGCTGCGGCCGGACCACCAGCACATATTTCCAGGAACTCGCGAGCCGGATCCAGGCCTACCTGCGCGAAAACATGCCCTTGTGGCGCACCCGCTATCCGGGCGTCGAACACCTGCACGTGGCCGTCATGGGCTGCGTGGTGAACGGGCCGGGGGAAAGCAAGCTGGCGGACATCGGCATCAGCCTTCCGGGCTCCGGCGAGCGTCCGGTTGCGCCCGTCTACGTGGACGGCGCAAAAACCGTGACCCTCAAGGGCGACCGCATTGCCGAAGAGTTCCAGGCGCTGGTTTTCGAATATGTGCAGCGCCGCTACGGACCGGGCGACGCAAGAAAGGCAGGCTAGCCGATGAGCACCCAAAAATTCCAGGCCGTCCGCGGCATGAACGACATTTTGCCCGACGAATCGGACGCCTGGGCTTTTCTCGAAGCCACCTTGCGGCGCTGGCTTGCCCAATACGGCTACCGGGAAGTGCGTTCCCCCATCCTTGAGCCCACCGGCCTGTTCGTCCGCTCCATCGGCGAAGTCACGGACATCGTGGAAAAGGAAATGTACACGTTCGTGGACAGCCTCAACGGGGAAAGCCTGACGTTGCGGCCCGAAGCCACCGCCTCCTGCGTGCGCCTCGCGGTCCAGCACAACCTGCTCTACGCCGGGCCGCAGCGCCTGTGGTACATGGGGCCCATGTTCCGGCATGAGCGTCCGCAGAAGGGACGCTACCGGCAGTTTCACCAGTGCGGCGCCGAAGCGCTGGGATTCGAAGGTCCGGACGCCGATGCCGAACTGATCCTGATGACGGCGCGCCTGTGGGACCTGCTGGGCCTGAAGGAGGTTTCCCTCGAAATCAACAGCATCGGAAGCCTGGAATGCCGCCAGCAGCATCGCCGCAGGCTGGTCGACTATTTCGAGCGCCACGCCGCCATGCTGGACGAGGATTCGAAGCGGCGCCTGCATGCCAACCCGCTGCGCATCCTCGACAGCAAAAACCCCGCCCTGGCCGACCTGATCGACGGGGCGCCGCGCCTGACGGACGCGCTCGACGACGCATCGGCCGCGCATTTCGAGTCGCTGCAGGCCCTGCTCAAGTCGGCCGGGCTCGGCTATCGCATCAATCCGCGGCTGGTGCGTGGTCTTGATTACTACAATGCCACCGTGTTCGAGTGGGTCACCCCGTTGCTGGGGGCCCAAAGCACCCTTTGCGGCGGTGGCCGCTACGACGGACTGGTGGAGCAGCTGGGCGGCAAGCCGACGCCGGCATGCGGTTTTGCCATGGGCCTCGAGCGGCTGCTTGCGGTGCTCCAGGAATCGGGGGCGCGGCCCATTCCCGAACAGGGCCCGGACGTGTATGTGGTGCATCAGGGCGAAGCGGCGCAGGAAGCGGCGTTTCTTGCGGCCGACGCCCTGCGGGCCGCGGGATTTGCCGCCGTATTGCATTGCGGCGGAGGCAGTTTCAAGTCCCAGCTCAAGCGTGCCGACGCGAGCCGTGCCGCCCACGCGGTGATCCTTGGCGAAGATGAAGTGCGGGCAGGGCAGGTGAGCCTCAAGCCGTTGCGGGGGCAGGGGGCACAACAAACCCTGTCGCTGGAACAAGCCATACAATTTTTGAAGACGTAGGAAGGTCCCATGTACGATCTGGAAGAACAGGAACAAATCGACGCCATCAAATCCTGGTGGAAGGACAACGGACGCTGGGTCCTGGCGGCATTGCTCGGCCTGGCGGTGGGTTACGGCGCCTACCAGGCCTGGCAGCATTACCGCAATGGCCAGGCCGAAAAAGCCGGGGTGCTTTTCGACGCCGTGCGCACCGCAGCCCAGCAGGGCGACGCGGCCAAAGCGCTGCAGGCCGCCAGGGCCTTGCAGGAGGCCCAGCCTTCCAGCGCCCTGGCCCCTCGCGGCGCCCTCATCAGCGCGGCCGTAAGCCATGCCAAAGGGGATAACGCGGGGGCGACGCAGGAACTCGAGTGGGTGGTCTCCAACGCCAAGGAACCGACCCTGGGCGACCTGGCCCGCCTGCGGCTCGCCGGACTTCTGGCCGACCAGAAAAAGTATGACGACGCCCTGCATTTGCTCGACGCCAATCATGTGCCGGACTTCGTTCCCCTCACCCAGGGGTTGCGGGGCGACATCCTGTTTGCCCAGGGCAAGACGAAGGAAGCGCGCGCCGCGTATCAGGCGGCGCTTGAAAAATCCAAGGAAGGCGACGTCATGTATCAGATCGCGAAAGGAAAACTCGAAGCGCTGGGAGCCCGCTGATGAACGCACACCGCCTGGCCCGAATTCTTCTGCCGGCCGTCCTGGCCGCCGGCGCGCTGTGGCTTGGCGCCTGTTCCGACTCGTTGCCGGTGACGCCCCTGAAACCGCTCAAGTCTTCCGTGGCCACCGACGTCGTCTGGAAAAGCAAGGTGGGTTCGAGCGAGAACGCCGTTTTGCGGCCTGTCCTGTACAAGGAGGTGCTCTACCTCGCCACCGAAAAAGGCGACCTGATGGCCCTGGATCCCGCAACCGGCAAGGAATCCTGGCGCGTCAAAACCAAGGAATCGTTTTCGTCGGGCGTCGGGGTGGGAGGCGACATGCTGTTCCTGGGCAACAAGAGCGGGGAGTTGCTCGCCTACAACCTCAACGGCGGCCTGCTGTGGCGTTCGCAGGAATCGAGCGAACTGATTACGCCCCCGGAGGCTGCGGACGGCGTGGTGGTGACGCGCACGGCTGACGGCCACATCATCGGCGTCAATACGGCAGACGGCAAACGCCGCTGGCAGTTGACCAAGCCCTTGCCGGCCCTGGTGCTGAGAGGATCCAGCGGCGTCACCGTCGGAAGGGGCGGGGCGCTGGTGGGCCTGCCGGGCGGCAAGCTTCTGGCCCTGAACCTTGCCGACGGCAACGTGGTCTGGGAAGCCACCCTCTCCGTACCGAAGGGGGCGACCGAACTGGAGCGCGTCAACGATGTGGTGGGAGCCCCCATCGTCGGCTACCAGGACGTGTGCGCCGCCTCGTATCAGGGAAAAACCTCCTGCCTCGACGTGGCCCACGGACAAACGATCTGGAGCAAGGACGTGGCCTCCATCGGCCCGATTTTCGCCGACGGCAACAAACTGTTCGTGACCGACGACAAGGGGGACGTGGTGGCCCTCAACCGCATGAGCGGCACCGTGGCCTGGCGCAACGACACGCTGGAAGGGCGCTACCTGACGCCGCCCGCGGTGAGCATGGACTACGTGGTCGTGGGTGACGCGGAAGGGGTCGTGCACTTCCTGGCGCGCGCCGACGGCGTGGAAAGCGGGCGCGTCACCACCGATGGCAGCACCATCAGCCAGCCGCCCGTGGTGGTGGGCGACAATCTCGTGCTGGTGCGCAACCGCGCTGGCAAAGTGTATGCCGTGGGGCCGCGCTGATCCGGTGACATCGTGACCTTGCTGCCAACCGTCGCCATCGTGGGCCGCCCCAATGTGGGCAAGTCCACCCTGTTCAACCGCCTGACCCGGTCGCGCGACGCCCTGGTGGCGGACCAGCCCGGGCTCACCCGCGACAGGCACTACGGGCGGGCGCGTTTTGAAGGGGTTCCCTATCTCGTCGTCGACACCGGCGGGTTCGAACCGGTGGCGCGCGACGGGATCCTGCTCCAGATGGCGCGGCAAACCCTGCAGGCCGTGGATGAGGCGGACCGGGTGATTTTTCTCACGGACGGGCGGGCCGGCCTGACCCCCGGCGACCGCGCCATCGCGCAGACCCTGCGCAGCCGCGGCAAGGAAGTGACTCTTGCCGTCAACAAGGTGGAAGGCATGCCCGGGGCCGTCGTGACGGCGGAATTTCACGAGCTCGGCCTGGGAGAACCGATCGCCGTGTCGTCGGCGCACGGCGAAGGCATCAGCCGGCTCATGGAGTCGACCCTGGCCGGGTTCGGGCCGGAACCCGAGCCCCAGCCCCAGGCCGATCAGGACGACGTTCCGCGCATCGCCATCGTGGGGCGCCCCAACGTGGGGAAGTCCACCCTGGTGAACCAGCTCCTGGGCGAAGAGCGCGTCATCGCCTTCGACCAGCCCGGAACGACCCGGGACAGCATCGCCGTGGACTTCGATCGCAACGGCAAACGCTATGTCCTGATCGATACGGCCGGCCTGCGGCGCCGCGGCAAGGTGTTCGAAGCGGTGGAAAAATTTTCCGTCTTCAAAACCATGCAGGCCATCGAAGAAGCCAACGTGGTGGTGCTGACGCTGGACGCACAGCAGGACATTTCGGACCAGGACGCCCATATCGCGGGCTACGTCGTGAATGCCGGACGGGCGGTGGTGCTGGCCGTGAACAAATGGGACGGGCTGGATCCGCACCGGCGCGACATGGTGAAGAGCGACCTGGCCCGCAAGCTCGGGTTTCTCGATTTTGCCACGCCCCTGTTCCTGTCGGCCCTCAAGGGAACCGGCGTCGGCGGGCTGCTGCCCGCCGTGGACGGGGCCTATGCGGCGGCCATGGCAAAGCTGTCCACGCCCAAACTCACGCGGGTGCTGCATGCGGCCGTGACGCAACACCAGCCCCCCAAGGCGGGTCCGTTCCGTCCCAAGCTGCGCTATGCGCACCAGGGCGGGCATAATCCCCCCATCGTGGTGGTGCATGGGTCCGCCGTCGCCCACGTTCCCGAGTCCTATCGCCGCTATCTGGAAAACACCTTCCGCAATGCCTTCGAGCTGCGCGGGACCCCGCTGCGCGTGGAGTTCCGGCAGGGACATAACCCCTTTGCCGACCGCAAGCCCAAGCCCTTGACGGAAGCCGAGGAAAACCGCTTGCGTCGTCAGCGGCGGCGCGGCCGCAAGCTGTTCGGAAAGCGCTAAACGGGGTGGATTGGAACTTGCTTCGAAAAAGCAGTAGAATGCTTTGACGAAGGTTCGATATTTTTATAACAAAACCCTTCTGGAGAATCAGAATGAGTACGAAAGGGCAACTCCTACAAGACCCGTTTCTTAACGCGCTCCGCAAAGAGCATATTCCCGTCTCGATCTACCTGGTCAACGGCATCAAATTGCAGGGCCAGGTGGAATCGTTTGACCAGTATGTGGTGCTGTTGAAAAACACCACCACCCAGATGGTTTACAAACACGCCATTTCCACCGTGGTGCCGGCGCGCTCGGTTTCCATGCCCGTAGAAAGCGCTGCTGAAAGTTGATGGGGTTATGACGGATTCTGGTCCGCTGCTGGGCCGGGGCCGGAAATCCCCCAACAAACGGCAGGCGGCTGCCGGCGCCCTCGAAGCGGAACAAACCTCGTCGGGTCGGCCGGACCGCGCCTTGCTGGTCAGCCT
>JAKBBG010000019.1 GCA_021826025.1 Pseudomonadota bacterium
CGCACCGCGTCCTCGATGCGGACGATGCCGTCCGTGATGGAAAATTCCGTGTGCAGGCGAAGGTGGACGAAGTCGTGGAAAGGCGCGGCACTCATGCCGCCATTCTACCCGATGCGCCTGCCGCCGCTTCAGCGCCGGGCGGCAAAAAATTCGCGCAGGAGCGTAGCGCTTTCCTCGGCGCACAGGCCGCCTTCCACCACGGCGTGGTGGTTGAGGCGCGCTTCCGCGAACATGTCCACCACGCTGCCGCAGGCCCCGGTCTTGGGGTCGGGCGCGCCGTACACCACGCGGGCCACGCGCGCATGCTGGAGGGCGCCCGCGCACATGAGGCAGGGCTCGAGGGTCACGTACAGGGTGCATTCCACCAGGCGGTAGTTGCCCAGCTGCCGGGCCGCCTCGCGCAGCGCCAGGATTTCCGCATGGGCCGTGGGGTCGCAGCGCCCCACCGGCGCGTTGGCGCCGGCGCCCACCACCCGGCCTTCATGCACCAGCACGGCGCCCACGGGGACTTCGCCGCTGTCGGCGGCGCGTCGCGCGAGCACCAGCGCCTCCTGCATGAAGCGCAGATCCGATTCCGCGCCGTTCACGGGGTGTCGCGCTCGGCCGCCGTGCGGGCCCGCAGCCAGTCCGGCAGCTCCTGGGCGTCCGCGTGTTCCAGGATGTACTGGCGGATCAGGCGGCGTACCACCTGGGAGGGCGTGAGGTCCTGGCGCGCGCAGATGTCCTCGAAAATCCGTTTCTTGCGCGGATCGATGAGCAGGGTCAGGCGGGCAGTCCGGTTTTCCATAAGGAGATGGATATGTTAATCAAATTATAATTGCAATTACTGTCAAGACCAATGTAGTTTACACACTATGCACCATCTGCAGAAGGTTTTTCTGCCGTAAAACAATGCCCCTGGACTGCATCCTGTCGGCCGTCGCGGCCTGGCTCCTGATCGGAATCGCCGGGGTGGCGGCCCTGCGCCGCCTCACCCTGGTGGCGCACCTGCTCTTTCCCCTGGGCGGGCTGGCCGCCCTGCTGCTGGCCGCCGGCGCCGCCTGGGCCCTGACGCAGCCGCCCCAGACCGTGGTGCTGCCGCTCGGCCTGCCCACCCTGCCGTTCCATTTCCGCCTGGACAGCCTGTCCGCCTTCTTCCTGCTCGTGCTGGGCGCGACGGCGGCCGGCGTGTCGGTCTTTGCCGCAGGCTACTTCCGGCGCGGCGAAGGCACCCCGCCGGGCCTGCTCTGCCTGGAATACCACCTGTTCCTCGCCAGCATGGCGCTGGTGCTGCTGGCCGACGACGCCTACGCCTTCATGGTGATGTGGGAAACCATGGCCCTGTCCTCCTTCTTCCTGGTGATCGCCAACCACCGCCTGGGGGAAATCCGGCGCGCCGGCTACCTCTACCTGCTCATGGCGCACCTGGGCGCCATCGCCATCCTGCTGTGCTTCGGCGTGCTCCAGGCCAACACCGGCAACTACACCTTCGACAACCTGCGCGCCCAGCAGCTCGGCCCGTTCGCCGCCTCGCTCGCCTTCCTGCTGGCGGTGGTGGGCTTCGGCGCCAAGGGCGGCCTGCTGCCCCTGCACGTGTGGCTGCCCGAAGCGCACCCGGCCGCACCCTCCCCGGTCTCCGCCCTGCTCAGCGGCGTGATGCTCAAAACCGCGGTGTACGGGCTCGTGCGCGTCACCTTCGACCTGCTGCACACCCCCCTGTGGTGGTGGGGCGCGCTGCTGCTGGCGCTCGGGCTCGCAAGCGCCCTCATGGGGGTGGTGTTCGCGGCCGTGCAGGTGGACATGAAGCGCCTGCTCGCCTATTCCTCCATGGAAAACCTGGGCCTGATCTTCGCCGGGCTGGGACTCGCCGCCCTGTTTGCCGCCTACGACATGCGTCCCATGGCGGCCCTCGCCCTCACCGCCGCGCTCTACCACGCGGCGAGCCACGCCACCTTCAAGAGCCTGCTGTTCGTGGCCACCGGCGCCGTGCTGCACGCCACGCACGAACGCAGCCTGGGCAAGCTCGGGGGGCTCATCCGCTTCATGCCCTGGGTGGCCTGGATCACGCTGCTGGGCACGCTCGCGAGCGCGGGCCTGCCCCCGCTGGGTGGCTTCGTGTCGGAATGGCTGCTGCTGCAGAGCTTCCTGTTCGCGCCGGGATTGCCCAACGGCTTCCTCAACATGCTGGTGCCGGTGGTGGCGGCCCTGATCGCCCTGGTGGCGGCGCTTGCGGGGTACACCATGGTGAAGTTCTTCGGCGTCATCTTCCTCGGGCAGCCGCGCGAGGAAAAGCTCGCCCAGGCCCGTGACGCCGGCTGGTGGGAACGCGCCGGCATGCTGTGGCTGGGGGGGCTGTGCCTGCTGCTGGGACTGTTTCCGGCGCAGGTGCTGCTCATCACCAACGCCGTGACGCGCCCCCTGGTGGGCGCCGCCCTCAACACGGCGGGCCACGACTGGCTGCTCGTGCCCGTCTCCCTGGAGCGGGCGAGCTACGGGCCGGTCCTGTTCCTGCTGGGCGCGGCCGCCTGCGTGGCCGCCACCTTCCTGCTGGTGCGCTGGCGCTACCACGGGCGGCTGTCGCGCGTGCCGCCCTGGGACTGCGGCCATCCCGACCTGACCGCGCGCATGCAGGACACGGCGGAAGGCTTCGGCCAGCCCATCCGCCAGATCTTCGAACCGTTTTTCCGCATGGAGCGCGAACTGCCCAGCGCCTTCGACGCCGCCCCCCGCTACCGCGTGAGCGTGAGCGACCCGCTCTGGCATTTCCTCTACCTGCCCCTCGCGCGCGCCGTGGAAGCCCTGGCGCGGCTCGTGGGCCGGCTGCAGCAGGGGCGCATCGCGGTGTACCTGCTCTACAGCTTCCTCACCCTGATCGCGGTCCTCCTGGTGGTGCGCCGATGAACGCGCCGGGCCTCTTTTCCCAGCTGCTGGAGGTCCTGATCGCCCTCGCGCTCGCCCCGCTGCTCACGGGCTGGGTCAACCAGTGCCGCGCCTGGCTCCTCAACAAGTCGGCGCCTCCCCTCACGCAGCCATACCGCAAGCTGCACAAGCTGTTCCACAAGGAGCTCGTGCTGGCCGAGCACGCCTCCTCCCTCTACCGCGCCGTCCCCTACCTGGTGTTCGGCTGCATGGCGCTCGCCTGCGCCATCATCCCCACCCTTTCCACCGACCTTCCGCTGTCCCCGGCCGCCGACGCCGTGGCCCTGGTGGGCCTGTTCGCGCTCGCCCGCGTGTTCCAGTCGCTTGCCGCCATGGACGTGGGCACCGCCTTCGGCACCCTGGGGGCGCGGCGCGAAATGCTGATCGGGTTCCTGGCCGAACCCGCCCTGCTCATGGTGCTGTTTTCCGCGTCCCTGCTGTCGCGTTCCACCTCGCTCACCACCCTGGTGGACCTGTTCGCCCACCGCGAGCTGGCCATCTACCCGAGCCTCGCCTTCGCCGGCGTGGCGTTCACCCTGGTGTCGCTGGCGGAAAACGCCCGCATCCCGGTGGACAACCCGGCCACCCACCTCGAGCTCACCATGGTCCACGAAGCCCTGCTGCTGGAATATTCCGGCCGCCACCTGGCGCTCCTGGAATGGGCGGCGAGCCTCAAGCTGTTCGCCTATTCCTGCGCCGGGCTCGCCCTGTTCTTTCCCTGGGGCATCGCCGACGCGCGCACGCCGCAGGCCATGCTGCTCGCCCTGCCCCTGCTCGCGGCCAAGCTCACCCTGGGCGGCGCGCTGCTCGCCCTGCTGGAAACCGCGAGCGCCAAAATGCGCATATTCCGGGTGCCGGAATTCCTGGGCTCGGCCTTCCTGCTTGCCGTGATCGGCATGCTGGTCAACATCCTGCTGGGCGTGTGACGTGAGCGCCTTCCTGTCCCAGTTCATCAACCTGCTCGCCGCCATCCTGCTGCTGCTCGCCTTCGCCATGCTGTCCCAGCGCCGGATCCTTTCCCTCATCCACCTGTTCACCCTGCAGGGGGCGACGCTCGCCGTTTCCACCGCCGTGGTGGGCTACGCCACCGCGCAGCCGCATCTGTACTTCTCCGCCGTCCTCACCCTGCTGCTCAAGGTGATCCTCATCCCCCTGCTGCTGCACCGCGTGATCGACCGGCTCAACGTGCGCTGGGACCTGGAAACGCTCATCAACATTCCCACCACCCAGCTTGCCGGCATCGTGCTCGTGATGTTCGCCTTCTACCTGGCCCAGCCCATCGCCCAGATCTCCGCCACCATCGCCCGCGGCACGCTGGGCATCGCGCTCGCCTCGGTCCTGCTGTCCTTCATGATGATGATCACCCGCTCCAAGGCCGTGCCCCAGGTGATCGGATTTCTCGCCATGGAAAACGGCCTGTTTTTCGCGGCCACGGCCGCCACCTACGGCATGCCCATGGTGGTGGAGCTGGGCATCGCGCTGGACGTGCTGGTGGGCATCCTGATCCTCGGCGTGTTCCTGTTCCACATCCGGGAACAGTTCGACAGCCTGGACATCCGGCACCTGGAAAAGCTGAAGGAAGACTAGCGTGCACCCGCTCCTTTTCGTGCTGGGAATTCCGCTGCTGGGCAGCCTGCTGCTGGCCTTCACCGGACACCGGCCGGTCGCGCGCGCCGTCAACGTGGCCGTGAGCTTCGCCACGCTGCTTGCCGCCGGCACGCTCACGGCCGACGTGGTGGCGCGCGGCCCCACTTTCGCATGGGGGCGGGAATTCTTCATCGACCCGCTCAACGTGTTCCTGGTGACCCTGACGGCGTTCGTGGGCTTCACCACCGCGGTGTTTTCCCGCCCCTACATGCAGGTGGAGCTCGCCCACGGCAAAATGACGGCGCCGCGCCTGCGCCTGTACCACAGCATGTACCAGCTGTTCCTCGGCACCATGCTGTTCGCCCTCACCACCAACAACCTGGGCATCCTGTGGGTGGCCATGGAAGCGGCGACCCTCGCCACGGTCCTGCTGGTGAGCGTGTACCGCACGGCGGCAAGCCTGGAGGCCGCCTGGAAATACTTCATCCTGTGCGGCGTGGGCATCGCCCAGGCCCTGTTCGGCACCGTGCTGCTGTACATGGCGGCGGGCAAGCTGCTGGGCAGCAGCGGCGGCGCCCTGCTGTGGACCAACCTGGAAGCGGTCAAGGGCTCCCTCGACCCCGACATCATGGCCCTCGCCTTCGCGTTCCTGTTCATCGGCTACGGCACCAAGGTGGGGCTCGCCCCCCTGCACAACTGGCTGCCGGACGCCCATGCGGAAGGCCCCACGCCGGTGTCGGCCGTGCTCTCCGGCCTGCTGCTCAACGTGGCCCTGTACGGCATCCTGCGCTGCAAGGTGCTGGCGGACGGGGCGCTGCACAACCACCTGGCGAGCGGCCTCATGATGGGCTTCGGGCTGCTGTCGGTGGTGACCGCGGCGTTTTTCCTGTGGCGCCAGAAAGACGTCAAGCGCCTGTTCGCCTATTCCTCCATCGAACACATGGGACTCATCACCTTCGCCTTCGGCATGGGCGGCCCCATCGCCAACTTCGCGGGCCTGCTGCACATGACCGTGCACTCCCTGGTCAAATCCGCCATCTTCTTCGCGGTGGGCCACGCGGCGCAAAAGGCCGGGACCCAGGCCATGGACGGCATCCGGGGCCTCATCACGGTGAGCCCCACGGTGGGCTGGGGACTCATGCTGGGCTCCCTCGCCATCCTCGGCCTGCCGCCCTTCGGCGTGTTCGCGAGCGAGTTCCTGATCCTCACCACGGCCATGCGCGAACAGGCCTGGGCCACGCCCTTCCTGCTGCTTGCCCTGGGGGTCGCCTTCGCCGCCATCTTCGCGCGCGTGCAGCCCATGGTGTTCGGCGAAACTTCGGTGCGGCGCCTGCCGCATCCGCCGGCCCTGCTGCCCGTGTTCGCGCACCTGGGCCTGGGCCTGATGCTGGGACTCTACATTCCGCCCTACCTCAACGCCTGGTACGCGCAGGCGGCACGGCTGCTGGGAGGCTGAGGGAGACCCCATGACCGCGCTCGCGTCCGGCCTCGCCCTCCTGCCCGGTGACATGCCGGTCTGGCACGCCCGCACCGGCGACGGGCCATGGCTGGAAGCGGCGCACCGCGCCGCACGCAGCGGCGCGCGCCTGGTGGCCCTGTGGGGCGGCGCGGGCGAAGCCCATGCCGCCTATGCCCTGCCCGAAGGCCTGGTGTGGCTCTCCCTGCCCTGCCCGGGGGAGTCTCCCGCCTGCCCCGACCTGTCCGCCCTGTTCCCCGCCGCCGGCCGGATGCAGCGCGCCATGGCCGACCTCTGCGGCATCGCCGCGCGCGGCGCCGCCGACACCCGCCCCTGGCTCGACCACGGGCTCTGGCCCGACAGCCGGGCCGGACGCGACTACCCCTTCGTGCGCGTGAGCGGCGACGGCGTGCACGAAATCCCGGTGGGCCCGGTGCATGCGGGCATCATCGAACCGGGCCATTTCCGCTTTTCCGTGGTGGGGGAGAAGGTGCTGCGGCTGGAAGCGCGCCTGGGCTACACCCACAAGGGCATCTCGCGCCGCTTCACGGAACTCGCCCCGGAAGACGCCTGCCGCCTGGCCGGGCGCGTGAGCGGGGACAGCACCGTGGCCACCGCCTGGGCCTACTGCATGGCCCTGGAAGCGGCCTGCGGCACGCACGTGCCGGAACGCGCGCGCTGGCTCAGGGCGCTCCTGCTGGAGCGCGAACGCATCGCCAACCACCTGGGCGACCTGGGCGCGCTGGGCAACGATGCGGGTTTCGCCGCCGGGCTCGCGCAGTTCTCGCGCCTGCGGGAAGACTGGCTGCGCCTGTCGAAGGACTGTTTCGGACACCGCCTGCTGATGGACTGCGTCAAGCCGGGCGGGGTCGCGGCCGACCTCCCGCCGCAGGGGGCCGACGCCCTGCGGCGCCAATGCGACCGCGTGGAGCGGGAGCTGGGCGCCCTGCGCGACATCTATGACGGCCACGCGGGCCTGCAGGACCGCTTCCTGGGCACCGGCCGGGTGGACCCGCCGCTTGCGACGGCCTTGGGACTCACGGGACTCGCCGGACGCGCGAGCGGCATCGCGGCCGATCTGCGCTGCGACCAGCCGTGGGCACCCTACGAGCGGCTGGACGTGCGCATGGCCACGCACCGCAACGGGGACGTGGCGGCGCGGGTGGCGGTGCGTTTCGACGAAGTGGCCGAATCCCTGCGCCTGCTGCGCGCGCTGCTTGACGGCCTGCCTGCAGGTCCCGTGGCCACGCCGCTCAACACCCCGGCAGAGAATGCCCTGGGCGCCGGCCGGACCGAAGGCTGGCGCGGCGAAGTGATGGTGGCCCTGGCCTTCGACGCGCAGGGCGGCCGCCTGCGCTTTTGCCATGCCCACGACCCGTCCTGGCAGAACTGGCCGGTGCTCGAACATGCGGTGATGGGGAACATCGTGCCGGACTTCCCCCTCATCAACAAATCCTTCAACCTCAGCTATTCGGGACACGACCTCTGATGTGGCGCCTGCTCCGACAAATCGCCCGCGCCGGCATCCCCAGCGAAGCGCCCCCTGCGGCGGACGACGCGCTGCGCCAGCAAACCCAGGACCTGGCCCGGGAAATCCTGCACACCCTGGGACGGGCGCTCGCCATCCGCGTGGTGGACGCCGGCTCCTGCAACGGCTGCGAGCTGGAAATCCACGCCACGGCCAACCCCTACTACAACCTGGAAGGCCTGGGCCTGCAGTTCGTGGCGAGCCCCCGCCACGCCGACCTGCTGCTCGTGACCGGCCCCGTCTCGCGCCACATGGAAGTGGCGCTGCGCCGCACCCATGACGCCATGCCGCGGCCGCGCTTGGTGGTGGCGCTGGGCGATTGCGGCTGCACCGGCGGCATTTTCGGGGAGGGGCCCGCCACCTGCGGGCGGGTGTCCAACGTCATTCCCGTGGACGTGGCGGTGCCGGGCTGCCCCCCGGAACCGCGAGCGATCCTGCAGGGCATACTCACCGCCGTGCAGCGCAATGTTCACAAAAGGGGACTTGGCTAGCGGCTTCCTATCTGCGAGACCCTGTTTTTCATGTACCGGGGCATCGTTTACTGGAAATTTCCGGGACTGCGCCTGAAGGCGCGCTGAGGGATCACTCCCACTCGATGGTGGCGGGCGGCTTGCCCGACACGTCATAGACCACGCGGTTGATGCCGCGCACTTCGTTGATGATGCGGTTGGACACCTTGCCCAGCAGGCTGTAGGGCAGTTCCGCCCAATGGGCGGTCATGAAGTCGCTGGTGACCACGGCGCGCAGGGCCACCACGAACTCGTAGGTGCGCCCGTCGCCCATCACGCCCACGGAACGCACCGGCAGGAACACGGCGAAGGCCTGGGACACCTGGTCGTACCAGCCGGCCGCCCGCAGCTCCTCGATGAAGATGGCATCCGCCCGCTGCAGCAGGGACACGTACTCGGGATGCACTTCGCCCAGCACGCGCACGCCCAGCCCCGGGCCGGGGAACGGATGGCGGTACACCATGTCGCGCGGCAGGCCGAGCGCCACGCCCAGTTCGCGCACTTCGTCCTTGAACAGTTCGCGCAGGGGTTCGAGCAGCTTGAGATGCAGGGTGTCGGGAAGCCCGCCCACGTTGTGGTGCGACTTGATGGTGTGGGCTTTCTTGGTCTTGGCGCCCGCCGACTCGATCACGTCGGGATAGATGGTGCCCTGGGCCAGCCACTTGGCGCGCGGCAGCTTCGCCGCTTCGCGCTGGAACACTTCCACGAATTCGCGCCCGATGATCTTGCGCTTCTGTTCGGGGTCGGCGACGCCCTTGAGCTGGGCCATGAACAGGTCGGCGGCTTCCACGTGGATCACTTTCACGCCCAGGTGGCGCGCGAAGGTGTCCATCACCTGCTCCGCTTCGCGGTGGCGCAGCAGGCCATGGTCCACGAACACGCAGGTGAGCCGGTCGCCGATGGCGCGATGGATCAGGGCGGCGGCTACCGAGGAATCCACGCCGCCCGACAGTCCCAGGATCACTTCCTCCTCGCCCACCTGGCTGCGGATGGCGGCCACCGCCTGTTCCAGGTAATGGGGCATGGTCCAGTCGGAACCCAGGCCGCAGACGGCATGCACGAACCGGTTGAGCAGCGCGCGGCCCTGCAGGGTGTGGGTCACTTCGGGATGGAACTGCACGCCGTAAAACCGGCGGCTTTCGTCGGCCATGCCGGCGATGGGCGTGGCGGCATTGTCGGCGATGACCTTGAATCCCGGCGGCAGTTCGGTGACCTTGTCCCCGTGGCTCATCCACACGTCGAGCAGCCCGTGCCCTTCGGCGTTGCTGCGGTCCTGGATGTCGCGCAGGAGCGCGGAATGCCCGCGCGCGCGCACTTCGGCATAGCCGAACTCGCGGTGGGTGGCGTTTTCCACCTTGCCGCCCAGCTGGGCCGCCATGGTCTGCATGCCGTAGCAGATGCCCAGCACCGGCACGCCCAGCTCGAACACGGCCTGCGGCGCGCGCGGCGGGGTGGCTTCCGTCACCGAGGACGGACCGCCGGACAGGATGATGCCGCGCGGCGCGAACTCCCGCACGAAGGCGTCGCTCACGTCCCAGGGATGCAGTTCGCAGTAGACGCCGGCTTCGCGCACGCGGCGGGCGATGAGCTGCGCGTACTGCGCCCCGAAATCGAGGATGAGGATTTTTTCGCGGGACATCGGGGTCAGTCGATGTGGTAGTTGGGCGCTTCTTTGGTGATCTGCACGTCGTGCACGTGGGATTCGCGGATGCCCGCGTGGGATATTTCCACGAACTGGGCGCTGCGGTGCATGGCATCGATGGTGCTGCAGCCCAGGTAGCCCATGCTGGCGCGCAGGCCGCCCATGAGCTGGTGGATCACGGCGGTGACGGGACCCTTGTAGGCCACCCGCCCTTCCACGCCTTCCGGCACGAGCTTGTCGGCGTTGTTTTCCGAGTCCTGGAAATAGCGGTCGCTCGACCCCTGCTGCATGGCACCCAGCGAGCCCATGCCGCGGTAGGACTTGTAGGAGCGGCCCTGGAACAGTTCGATTTCGCCCGGAGCCTCTTCCGTGCCGGCGAACAGGCCGCCGATCATGACCGCGTTGGCGCCGGCCGCGAGCGCCTTGGACACGTCGCCCGAATAGCGCACCCCGCCGTCGGCGATGGCGGGCACGCCCGTGCCTGCCAGCGCTTCGGCCACGTTGCTGATGGCCGTGATCTGGGGCACGCCCACGCCGGCCACGATGCGGGTGGTGCAGATGGAGCCGGGACCGATGCCCACCTTGACGCCGTCGGCGCCATGGTCGAGCAGCGCGCGCGCGCCGGTGGCCGTGGCGATGTTGCCGCCGATCACGTCGATGTGGGGGAAGTGCTTCTTGATCCACTGCACCCGGTCGAGCACGCTCTGGCTGTGGCCGTGGGCGGTGTCCACCACCAGCACGTCCACGCCTGCTTCCACCAGGGCCGCCACGCGTTCGTCGGTGCCTTCGCCCACGCCCACGGCGGCGCCGGCAAGCAGCCGCCCGGACGAATCCTTGGCGGCGTTGGGGTGTTCGGTGGACTTGAGGATGTCCTTCACGGTGATGAGGCCGCGCAGCTCGAAGTCGCCGTTGACCACCAGCACGCGTTCCAGCCGGTGCTGGTGCATGAGGCGCATGGCGTCGTCGCGGGAATCGCCTTCGCGCACGGTGACGAGCCGCTCGCGCGGCGTCATCACGTTGCGCACGGGCTGGTCGAGGTTGGTTTCGAAGCGCAGGTCGCGGTTGGTGACGATGCCCACCACGCGCCCGCGTTCCACCACCGGCAGTCCGGAAAAGCGGTGCTGGCGCGTGATGGCCACCACTTCGCGCACCGGCATGTCGGGCGAGACGATGATCGGATCGCGCACCACGCCGGATTCGAAACGCTTGACCTTGGCCACTTCGGAGGCCTGCTGCGCCGCATTCAGGTTTTTGTGGATGATGCCGATGCCCCCCTCCTGGGCGAGCGCGATGGCGAGGCGCGCTTCCGTCACGGTGTCCATGGCGGCGGACAGGAGCGGGAGGTTGAGGGTGATGTTGCGGGTCAGTCGGGTGGAGAGGCTGACGTCTCTCGGCAGGACTTCGGAATGGGCCGGAATGAGCAGAACATCATCGAACGTGAGTGCCTTTTCGACAACTCGCATGGCAATATCCCTTGGCAAAACGGCATTATACGCAAGTCTGCCCCGGACTCCAAACCGCTAGGGACGCCCTGCCCGGCTCCGCCGCAGGGCTTTCGGGTCGGCCGCGCGCGGACGGTAGACTTCCGCCCGGTCACCCGCCTTGAGCACGGTGGAGAGCGGTCGCACCCGCCCGCAAATGCCCACCGCCTGTCGCGCCAGGTCGATCTCGGGATGGCGTTCGAGCAGGCCCGAGCGGCGCAGCGCCGCTTCCAGGGTGCAGCCTTCTTCCACCTCGAGCGGGATCAGGGTCTGACGCTCCGGCAGGGCGTAGGCCACCGTCACGCGCACGGTCACGGTTCTCCGTAAACGGTGCGGGCGCGGGCCACGAAGGCGTCCACCATGGAATTGGCGATGCCGTTGAATACGGGCCCCACGACCTTTTCCAGGAGCTTGCTGGAAAACGTCCACTCCAGGGAAAAGGAGATCTTGCAGGCCTGGGCCTGCAACGGCGTGAAGCGGAATTCCCCGCGCAGGTGGCGGAAAGGGCCCCGTTCCAGTTCCATCACGACGAATTCCCCCGGCACCGACGTGTTGCGCGTGGTGAACTGCTGCCGGATGCCGTGGAAGTTGATGTGCAGCGTCGCCACCGTTTCGCCGCCGTCGCTGGCATGCACCTCCGCCCCGCTGCACCAGGGCAGGAACTGCGGGTAGGCGGGAACGTCGTGCACCAGTTCCCACATGTCGCGGGCCGAATGCAGGACCAGCACGGACTTTTCGACGCGCGTCATGGCAGACCTGATGGGCTAGAATGGCAAATCACTGCGCGAAGATACCGAAATATGAGCATTGTCGACAATCGAAAGGCGTTTCACGACTACTTCATCGAGGAACGCCACGAGGCGGGACTCGTCCTGGAAGGCTGGGAAGTGAAGGCCATCCGGGACGGACGCGCCCAGCTCAAGGAAGCCTATGTGGTGATCCTGTCGGGCGAACTCTACCTCATCGGCGCCCACATCAGCCCCCTGCCCACCGCCTCCACCCATGTCCGTCCGGACCCCACGCGCACCCGCAAGCTTCTGCTGCATGCGGAGGAAATCGCGAAGCTCGTGGGAAAGGTGGAGCGGGCGGGCTACACGCTGGTGCCGCTCAACCTGCACTACAGCCGGGGCCGGATCAAGCTGGAAATCGGGCTCGCCAAAGGAAAGAAGCAGCACGACAAGCGCGAGTCCGAAAAGGAACGCGACTGGCAGCGCGAAAAACAACGCCTGATGCGCCAACGCTGACCGTCAGGTGAACAGGACGAAGGCGATGGCGCCGAGGAAGAGGAGGGCGAATAAAGTTTCTAGCATGGTTACAAAAATAAACGGAAAAGGAATTCCCGTCAAATGAACGCAACACTCCCCCCGGCCGCAGGACGCTGGCGCATCCTCCTCGCCGCCGCCGCCGTGCTGATGGTCACCATGGGCGTGCGGCAGTGCCTGGGGCTGTTCGTGGGCCCCCTGCACCTGGGCGCGGGAGCGGGCATCGTGGCCCTGAGCTTCGCCCTGGCCGTGGGCCAGTTCGTGTGGGGGGCCTGCCAGCCCCTGTTCGGCCTGCTCGCCGAACGCATCGGCGCATTCCGGGTCATGGCGCTGGGCGCCGCCCTGATGGCGCTGGGCCTTGTGGCCACCGGCTTCTCCAGCTCGCCCGCGGGGCTCGCCCTCACCTTCGGCGTGATGGTTTCCGCCGGGGCCGGCGCCGGCAGCTTCGCCATCCTCATTGCCGCCGCGGCCCGGGCCCTGCCGCCGCACCAGCGTGCCTTCGCCGCGGGCTTCATCAACGCGGGCGGCTCCTTCGGCCAGTTCCTGTTCGCCCCGCTCGCCCAGGCCGCGATTTCGGCCCTGGGGTGGATGAGCGCCCTCTGGACCCTCGCCGCCGCCTCCCTCCTCACGATTCCCCTGGCCCTGGGCTTCGTGCGCGCTTCCGGGCCTGTCGACGCGGACGGCACCGCCCACCCCCCCGCCGGGGCCCAGGTGCGCGAAGCGCTGCGCAACCGCAGCTACTGGTGCCTGCACGCGGGCTATTTCACCTGCGGCTTCCACGTGGCCTTCCTCACCACCCACCTGCCGGGCTATGCGGCCCTGTGCGGCATGCCGGAACGGGTTTCGGCCGTGGCCCTGTCCCTCATCGGGTTCGCCAACATTTTCGGCAGCCTGTTTGCCGGGTGGCTGGGCGGGCGCATGCGCATGAAATACATCCTGGTCGGCATGTACGCCCTGCGCGCCCTGATGATCCTCGCCTTCCTCGCCGTGCCCAAGACCGCCCTCAATTTCTACATTTTCGGGGTGGGCATGGGCATGACCTGGCTTGCCACCGTCCCGCCCACGGCCGGGCTCGTGGGCAAGCTGTTCGGCACGCGCCACCTGGCCACCCTGTTCGGGCTGACCCTGCTTTCCCACCAGATCGGCGGCTTCTTCGGGGCCTGGCTGGGCGGCGTGGCCGTGGCCCGCAGCGGCAGCTACGATGCCCTGTGGGTGGCCGACGCCGTGCTCGCGGCCATGGCCGCCCTGATCAACCTGCCCATCCGGGAAGCCCCCATGCGGCCGGTGCCCGTCCCCGTCCAACCATGAGTAACGCTTATTGTCCCGATAAGAATTACTGAGTATTGCTTATACCAATCCCCCGCTATGATCCGTCCTGCACGTCCGGAAACGGGCGGCGGCAGGTAAAATCAAAACGATCCCGCGGGAGGACCCCATGCACCTGGGCCGCAAAACCTTATCCAAGTTCTTGATAGAAAACGTCAGCGGCAGCCGGGACGGCGCTTCCCTGGCCGCGCTGCTGGTGGACGTGGCCGCGGCGGTCAAGGCGATCGCCGCCCTCAGCGCCAAGGGTGCCCTGGGCGGCGCCACGGGGTCCCTCGAGTCCGTCAACGTGCAGGGGGAAACCCAGAAGCCCCTGGACGTGCTGTCCAATACCGCCTTCGTCAACACGTTCCAGATGGGCGGCCTGGTGGCCGGCGTGGCGTCCGAGGAAATGGACGAGCCTTTCCCCATCCGCGCCCCCTATGTGCGCGGCCCCTTCCTCGCGGTCTTCGACCCCCTGGACGGCTCCTCCAACATCGACGCGAACGTGTCGGTGGGCTCCATCTTTTCCATTTTGCACGCGCCGGAACAGGGCGAACCCCAAACGGCCGACTACCTGCAGCCGGGGCAACACCAGGTGGCGGCCGGCTACGCCCTGTACGGTCCGGCCACGCTGCTCGTGCTGACCGTGGGGCGCGGCACCCACGGCTTCACCCTGGACCGGGAAGTGGGCAACTTCATCCTGACCCACCCGAACATCCAGATTCCCGCCGACACCGGCGAATTCGCCATCAACACGTCCAACGAACGGTTCTGGGAGCCTCCCGTCACGCGCTACGTGTCGGAATGCAAGGCCGGCAAGACCGGCCCGCGCGAGCGCGATTTCAACATGCGCTGGATCGCGTCCATGGTGGCGGAAGTGCATCGCATCCTGATGCGCGGCGGCATTTTCATGTACCCCCGCGACACCAAGGACCCCGGCAAGCCGGGGCGCCTGCGCCTGCTCTACGAAGCCAACCCCATGGGCTTCGTGGTGGAACAGGCCGGCGGCCGCGCCAGCACCGGGCGCGAACGCATCCTGGACTTGGCGCCCACCCAGGTCCACCAGCGCGTGCCCGTGATCCTGGGGTCGCGCAACGAAGTGGATCGCCTGGTGCGCTACCACGCCGAATACGACGCCGGCACGGACAAGCCCTACGAGTCCCCGCTTTTCAGCGAGCGCGGACTGTACCGGCCCTGAATTCCCACCCTACGAGCAGCGAGGTAGCGCACCATGTCCCGCAAACATCCCATCATTGCCGTCACGGGGTCTTCCGGAGCCGGAACCACCACGGTGATGAACAGTTTCAAGCACATTTTCCGGCGCGAGAAAATCGGCGCCCAGATCGTGGAAGGCGACTCCTTCCACCGCTATGACCGCGTCGGCATGCGCGAACAGATGAAATCCGAGGAAGCGCAGGGCAACCAGCATTTCAGCCATTTCGGGCCGGAAGCGAACCTGCTGGAGGAGCTCGAAACCCTGTTCAAGTCCTATGGCGCCTCGGGCACGGGCAAGGTCCGCCGCTACCTTCACGACGACGGCGAAGCCGCCCCCTACAAGCAGAAGCCCGGCACGTTCACGCCCTGGGAAGATATTCCGGCCGAAACCGACCTGCTGTTCTACGAAGGGCTGCACGGCGGCTATGCCGACGACAAAATCGACGTGGCAGCCCAGGTGGACCTGCTGGTGGGCGTGGTGCCCATCATCAACCTGGAGTGGATCCAGAAACTGCACCGGGACCAGAAGCTGCGGGGCTATTCCCAGGAGGCGGTGACGGACACCATCCTGCGCCGCATGCCTGATTACGTGAGCCACATCTGCCCGCAGTTTTCGCGCACCCACGTGAATTTCCAGCGCGTGCCCACGGTGGACACCTCCAATCCCTTCATCGCCAAGGACATCCCTTCGGCCGACGAAAGCATGGTGGTGATCCGCTTCGCCAACCCGCGCGGTATCGATTTCCAGTACCTCCTGTCCATGCTGCACGATTCCTGGATGACGCGTCCCAATTCCCTCGTGATCCCCGGCGGCAAAATGGGCCTCGCCATGCAGCTGATTTTCACCCCCATGATCCTCAAGCTGGTGGACATCAAGCGGAAGTCCTTCTAACGCCATGCACACGCTGCCCCGCTTCATCATGTTCGACCTCGACGGCACGCTGGTGGACACGGCCCGCGAAATTGCCGAAGCCGTCAACCGCACCCTGGCGGAAGCGGACCTGCCGGCCCTGCCCGCCGAACAGGTGCGCGACTGGATCGGCAAAGGCACCGCCTGGCTTTTCGGCAACGCGCTCACGGCTGCCAGCGGCGGCCGCGAAGGGCCGAAGTCCATGCTGTTCGAACAGCTCTATCCCCGCTTTCTCCAGCATTACGCGGCCGTCAACGGAGAATGCAGCGCACCCTACCCCGGCGCGCGCAAGGCCCTGGAGGCGCTGCGCGATGCCGGCTGCCGCCTGGGGGTGGTGACCAACAAGGAACGCAGCCTGACCCTGCAGCTGCTGGAGCACCACGCGCTCGCCCGCCAGTTCGACGTGGTGGTGGCGGGCGGCGACACGCCCCAGGGCAAGCCCAGCCCGCTGCCGCTGCAGCTCGCCCTCGAGCGGGCCGGCGTGGGCGTGCAGGACGCCCTGTTCGTGGGCGACTCCAGCAACGACGTGCAGGCCTCGCGCCAGGCCGGTGTTGCTGTATGGGCTTTCAACCACGGGTACAATCACGGAGAACCCATCGCTGCGGCCGGCCCGGATGCCGTGATCGACAGCTTCGAGGAATTGGCCCAGCGTCTGGGCGTTTCCCGGGACCGTCCAATAACCGTCTGAATTTAAAAACATTAAGGAAAAACAATGGCCCTCATTTCCCTCCGTCAACTGCTCGACCATGCGGCTGAAAACGGCTACGGCCTGCCCGCCTTCAACGTCAACAACCTGGAGCAGGTGCAAGCCATCATGGAGGCGGCCCGCGCCGTCGACAGCCCGGTCATCATGCAAGGTTCGGCCGGCGCCCGGAAATACGCGGGCGAGCCTTTCCTGCGCAAGCTCATCGAAGCGGCGGTGGAAATGTATCCCGAAATTCCCGTGTGCATGCACCAGGACCACGGCGCGAGCCCGGCCGTGTGCCAGCGTTCCATCCGTTCCGGCTTTTCCAGCGTGATGATGGACGGCTCCCTCATGGAAGACATGAAAACCCCGTCCTCCTACGAATACAACGTGCGCGTCACCCGCCAGGTGGTGGACATGGCCCATGCCGTGGGCGTTTCGGTGGAAGGCGAACTGGGCTGCCTGGGCTCGCTGGAGTCCGGCATGATGGGCGAGGAGGACGGCCACGGCGCCGAAGGCAAGCTGTCCCACGACCAGCTGCTCACCGACCCGGAGCAGGCGGCCGACTTCGTGCGCCAGACCGGGGTGGACGCGCTCGCCATCGCCATCGGCACGAGCCACGGGGCCTACAAGTTCACCAAGGCGCCCACCGGAGAGACCCTCGCCATCTGGCGCGTCAAGGAGATCCACGCACGCATTCCCGACACCCACCTCGTCATGCACGGCTCCTCTTCCGTACCCCAGGACTGGCTGGAAGTGATCCGGGCCAACGGCGGCGACATCAAGGAAACCTACGGCGTGCCCGTGGAAGAAATCGTGGAAGCCATCAAGCACGGGGTGCGCAAGGTCAACATCGACACGGACATCCGGCTTGCCATGACCGGCGCCATCCGCGCCCACCTGTTCAAGAACCCCGCCGAATTCGACCCCCGCAAATTCCTCATCGACGCGCGCAAGGCCGCCATGGGCATCTGCAAGCAGCGTTTCGAAGCCTTCGGCAGCGCGGGACAGGCCTCCAAGATCAAGCCCGTTTCCCTGGAACTCATGAGCGAACGTTACGCCAAGGGCACCCTGGCCCCGAAGATCCGCTAAACCCCATTTTCGGAGACAGTCCATCATGACCCAAGGCATTGCCCTCAAGCACACCACGCTCATGGCCAACAGCATCCGCGTCCTGTCCATGGACGCGGTCCAGAAAGCCAATTCCGGCCATCCCGGCGCCCCCATGGGGATGGCCGAAATGGCGGTCGCCCTGTGGGGCTTCCACCTCCGGCACAACCCCGCCAACCCCCATTGGGCCGACCGCGACCGGTTCGTCCTGTCCAACGGCCATGCGTCCATGCTGCTCTACACGCTGCTGCACCTGACGGGCTACGACCTGCCGATGGACGAGATCAAGCATTTCCGCCAGCTGCACAGCAAAACCCCGGGCCATCCCGAATACGGCATCACGCCCGGCGTCGAAACCACCACCGGCCCCCTGGGCCAGGGCATCGCCAACGCCGTGGGCATGGCGCTCGCGGAACAGATGCTGGCCGACCAGTTCAACCGGCCCGGCCACACCCTGGTGGACCACCACACCTACGTGTTCCTGGGGGACGGCTGCATGATGGAAGGCGTGAGCCAGGAAGCCTGCTCGCTCGCCGGCACCCTGAAGCTGCGCAAGCTCGTCGCGTTCTGGGACGACAACGGCATTTCCATCGACGGCCACGTCACGGGCTGGTTTGCCGAAGACACGGCGAAGCGCTTCGAGGCCTACGGCTGGAACGTGGTGCGCGACGTGGAAGGCCATGACGCGGGCGCCATTTCCGATGCCATCGAGGCGGCCAAGCGCAGCGACCGCCCCACCCTGATCTGCTGCAAGACCATCATCGGCCGCGGCAGCCCCAACAAGGCCGGCAGCCACGACGTGCACGGCAGTCCCCTGGGCGCCGATGAAGTGGCGGCGGTGCGCATGACGCTGGGCTGGGCCTACGGTCCCTTCGAAATCCCGGCCGACGCCTACCAGGCCTGGGACGCGCGTCCGCGCGGCGAAGCCCTGGAAGCGGAATGGAACCAGCGGTTCCAGGCCTACCAGGCGGCCTATCCGGCGGAGGCGGCCGAATTCACGCGCCGCATGAAAGGCGACCTGCCGGCCCATTTTGAAATGGCGGCGCTGGAGTTCGTGGCCAAATGCCGCGACAAGGGCGAAACCATCGCCAGCCGCAAGGCGAGCCAGAACACCCTGGAAGCGTTCGGCCCCGTGCTGCCCGAATTCTTTGGCGGCTCCGCCGACCTCACGGGCTCCAACCTCACCAACTGGAGCGGCAGCAAGCCGCTGGGAGCGGGCAAGCCCGGCAACTACCTGAGCTACGGCGTGCGCGAGTTCGCCATGAGCGCCATGATGAACGGCATCGCCGTGCACGGCGGCTTCATCCCCTACGGCGGCACGTTCCTCACGTTTTCCGACTACAGCCGCAACGCGCTGCGCATGGCGTCCCTCATGAAAATCCGCTCGATTTTCGTGTTCACCCACGATTCCATCGGCCTGGGCGAGGACGGCCCCACGCACCAGGCGGTGGAACACGTGTCGAGCCTGCGCCTGATCCCCCACATGGATGTCTGGCGTCCCTGCGACACCACGGAAACCGCCGTGGCCTGGACTGCAGCGGTGCGCCGGGCACAGGGCCCCTCCTGCCTCATTTTCAGCCGCCAGAACCTGCCGTTCCAGTCGCGCACGCCCGAACAGATCGTCGACATCGGGCGCGGAGGCTACGTGCTGCGGGAAGCGGAAGGACTCGCCCGCGCCGTGATCATGGCCACCGGCTCGGAAGTCGGGCTCGCCGTGGAAGCGCAAAAGCTCCTGGCCGCCGAAGGCGTGCCCGTGCGCGTGGTGTCCATGCCCTCCACCAGCGTGTTCGACCGTCAGGACAGCGATTACCGCGAAGCGGTTCTCCCTCCCGGTCTTCCAGCCGTGGCGGTGGAAGCTGGCTGCACCGCCCTGTGGTGGAAATACGGCTGCAAGGCCGTGGTGGGCATCGACACCTTCGGGGAATCGGCCCCCGCCGGCGCCCTGTTCAAGTATTTCGGCCTGACGGCAGACGCCCTCGCCCAGGCGGTCAGAAACATTTTGTAACTCGTCGCGCCGCTTTTTTCCGCAGCGCAACACGCCCTTTCGGGCGTGTTGCATTTGTATCTTCGACTTTCATCCCCAGTGTTGCTTTTTTGCCGCATGCCTTGACATTACAGTCCGGTGAAGGGATGCTACCCCCAGCGGCTGTTTGTCCAAAATAAAGCCAATAAACATCCGCATAGCATCAATGCAATACGCAGTTCCTTCAGAAAAACACTTAGGGGGTTTCACGATGAAGTTAACAAGCCTGCTTGAAAGGGCGCGGGTTGCTTTGCTCGCGTTCTTGGGTGTGGTCTCCCTGGCGGTCTCCATGGACGCCAGCGCCATCCCGGTCTTCGCGCGACAGACCGGCTTCAGATGCGTCGCTTGCCACGTAGGTGGTGAATATCCGCAGCTCACCTCACTGGGCCGCATGTTCAAGTTGACCGGGTACACCCTGGGCAACGCGAACGACATTTTCAACCTCACCACCAATGCTGACCGCCCGCCCGTGGCCGTGATGCTTCAAACGGCCAAACAGTTCTATGCCAGCACCAACCCGGCCGCCGGAAACGGAACTGCACCGTCGTCCTCGTTTGACCTGCAGGTGGTCAGCCTGTTCACCGGCGGACACATCACCGACAACCTGGGTGCCTTCGTGCAGTGGACCTGGAACAAGTACGACGGCAACATCACGTCGGGCAGCCAGTACACCCAGTCTTCCGGCATCGACAACTCGGAGCTCCGCTGGGCAGACCGCATCGTCACCAAGGACAGCGACCTGATCTACGGCGTGTACGCCAACAACCGCTCCACCATGTCAGACGTGTGGAACACCACGGAAAACTGGACCTCGGACTGGATCGGCTACTTCAATGCCGGCGGCGCGCAAGCTCCTACCACGTTCCTGATGGGAGCAGCGGCTCAGCACGGTGAAGTAGGCACAGGTGCATACTTGTTCAAAGACAAGACCTGGTACGCCGAACTGGGTGTGTACAAATCCATTACCCACGGTCCCCTGTCGTTCATGACGGGTGGCGCCACCGGCTCTGGTGGGGTTCCCGAACTGGATCCCTCACCTTACTACCGTTTCGCCTACAACAAGGAATGGGGTCCTCACAGCCTCGAAGTGGGTATCCACGGCATGACATCGTACGTTCATAACTACGGCCCTGGACTGACCTATTCGGATTGGAGCGGCTCTGTCAGCACCTACCGCGATGTCGGTGTCGATGCCCAGTATCAGTATGTGCTGGATCCGCACTACTTCTCCGCGCATTTCCGCTACACGCACGAAGACATGAACAACGTGCTGGGTGTGCCGAATTCCTCGGGCCTGACCCCCACCAACCCCACCGATACCCTGAACGAAATCTGGGCCGACATGACCTACATTTACAGGGCCAAGTACGGCGCCATGCTGTTCTACCACGGGGCCACGGGGAGCAACGACCTGGGAATGTATGGCTATACGACCAACGGCAGCCCCAACTGGCAGTCCTGGATGCCGAGCCTGTTCTGGGCACCCGTGCAGAACGTCCGGATTGGCTACATGTACACGTTCTACACCCAGATGGGTGGTACGAGCGGACCCATGCTCAATGCAGGTGGCCTGAGTGCGCACGACTTCAACACGTCCATGCTGTACGCGACGTTGATCTACTAAGAGAGGGATGAATATGAAACAGATCTCAAAAATTCTGACCCTTTCGGCCGTTGCATTGGCGTTGGGTGCTTGTTCAACCGGACTTGACCGCAGCCGCAGCCTGCTCAATCCGAACGTTTCCGGACATACCCTTGCCCAGCAAGTGTGTTCCATCTGCCATGGCAACATCGGCGATGCGGTGAACGGCAACTCGGTCAATCCGACGTTCCCCATCCTGGCGGGTCAGCAGCCGGACTACATCGTGGCCGAACTGCAGGAGTTTCATGACCACCATCGCAAGGATCCGGCTGCCCAGGACATGATGTGGGGCATCACCCGCGACATGACGCCCAAGCAGATGAAGGAACTGGCCGAGTACTTCTCGCACCAGAAGCCACTGCCCAACCCCGAGGCAGCCGAGGCCGATCCGGCCATGGTGAAGGCGGGCGAGAAGATCTTCAACGAAGGTTTCCTCGAAAAGGCGGTACCGCCCTGCATGGCCTGCCACGGCTCCGGTGCTGAAGGCAACGGCCCGATTCCGCGCCTGGCCGGTCAGCACGCGGACTACCTCTACAAGCAGCTGGTGGCGTTCAACGACGATGCCCAGCGTGCGGAAGAGGACGAGAAACATCACGTGAACAGCAACGGTGACGATCTCGAACGGCCCCAGGGTGTCGCCATGGAAGGCATCGCCCATGGCCTGTCCGACATGCAGAAGCATGAAGTGGCGCTCTACCTGCAATCGCTCAAATAACCAGACCTCAAGCGAAGCGCAGACTTCGCCCTCAAAACGCCCTGCCCTGCAGGGCGTTTTTTTTGCCGGCGTCCGCCGGATACCTCAAGGATCACGCCGGTCGTGCAGGACGCCTCCCCCGACGTAGGGGAAAACCCTTATAAGTACTTGCATGTATTCAGCCCGTTGTCCAAGGGGTATAGGGTCGCAGTCTGGGGGATTCGGATGTTCCCCCCTGTGTCGAAACCCAAGGAGATCACCATGACCTGCCAAACCAGATCCATTTGCCTGCTGACCGTCTTGCTGGCCGCGTTGGGCCTTGCAGGCTGCGCCACCCCTGACGAAGTGAACAGCGCGGCCGCCGCGGCCCGCCAGGCCCAGGCGACTGCGGACGCCGCGCTCGCACGCGCCACCGAAGCAGGCACGGCCGCACGCAATGCCCAGACCGGCGCCGACGAAGCGAAGGCGGCGGCGGGGGCTGCGATGAAGATGTCCAGCGAAGCGAAGGCCGAGGCAGAAAACACCAAGGCAGCCTGCCGCGCGACCGAGGAAAAGTGCAATCGCATGTTCCAGAAGTCGCTGCAGAAATAAGGCGTTGCGGACCTGAGCTTCACTGTGCAGGCGCAGGCGTTGCCGGCACCGACACCGGAACCGGCAGCGAACGCGCTTCGCGCGCCGTGCGCAAGGCGAGATCCCAGTCCACGGCCGTTCCGGGAACCCGGTGGGCCCGGTCCATGACCGTTTCCACCATGGCCGTCAGGCTCGCCGGCGACGGCCCGTCCGCATCGGCGAGGGGAGGATGGGCTTGCAGATACAGCTTCCCGTCGAGCCACCCTGCCAGATAGGGCTGGTCCACGAAACGGACCGGAAGTCCTGCGCCGACCTGGCGGAACAGGTCGGCAATGTCTTCCGGATAGAGCCGGATGCAGCCGTGGCTCACGCGCCGGCCCACGCCGTAAGGCTTGTTGGTGCCATGGATGAGATAGCCGGGCAAGGCCAGAGTCAGGGCGAAGTCGCCCAGCGGATTGTCGGGGCCGGCGGGCACGGTCTCGGGCAGCACTTCGCCTTCCTTGGCATGTTCCACCTGGATGGACGGCGGCACGTGCCAGGCCGGGTCCACCACCTTGGACTCGATGTGGGTGGCCACCAGCGGGGTGTTCCAGCCCATGCGCCCGATGCCGATGGGAAAGGTGACCACTTCAGGCTGTTCGCCGGGGTTGGGCGCCGGAAAATAGAACAGCCGCATGGCCGCAAGGTTCACCACGATGCCGCGGCGCGGCGCGTCGGGCAGGACATACTGGGTGGGCAGCACGATGCGCGTGCCGGCCCCGGGAAGCCAGGGGTCCACGCCCGGGTTGGCCTGCATGATTTCGTCGTAACCCAGGTCGTGGCGGCGCGCGACGTCGAGGAGCGTGTCCTGGGGCCGGGCCTGCACCACCTGCACGCCGCCCACCAGATCGGCATCGGCCGGCAAGGGGAAAGTGGCTGCAGAAGCTGGGGACAGGCCCGGAAGCCCCCAGGCCAATGCCCACAGCAGGGTCGCGACTACGGGTTTCATCACGCCGGAGATTCCCTCACAGGGCCATTCCCATGGTATCCCAAAGTAGCAAATGGCCGCAGGAGTGACAAGCCATGACGGCGCCACGCCCCGTTTCCCTGTTCCTGTGCGGCGACGTCATGACGGGACGCGGCATCGACCAGATCCTGCCCCATCCGGGCCAGCCGCAACTGGCGGAATCGGTCGCGCGTTCCGCGCTCGATTACGTGCGCCTGGCCGAACGGGTCGCAGGCCCGATCCGGCGCCCCGTGGACTTCGCCTACGTCTGGGGCGACGCCCTGGCGGAACTCGGGCGCGAGCGTCCCGACCTGCGCATCGTCAACCTGGAAACCAGCATCACCACGAGCGCGCATCCCTGGCCCGGCAAAGCCGTCCATTACCGCATGCATCCGGCCAATGCGGGATGCCTTGCCGCAGCCGCCATCGACTGCTGCACGCTCGCCAACAACCATGTGCTGGATTGGGGCCTCCTGGGACTGACGGAAACGGTGGACACCCTGCACCGGACCGGCATCCATGCCGCCGGCGCGGGACGCAACCTCACGGCGGCGGCAGCTCCCGCCATCCTTCCGGTGCCCGGCAAAGGCCGCGTGCTGGTCTACTCCTGCGCCACGGCAGACAGCGGGGTGCCGTCGGGCTGGGCCGCCGGCCCCGCCACGGGCGGCATCTGGCGGCTCGGGGACTTGTCGGCAGGCACGGGCGATGCGCTGGCAGGCCGCATCCTCGCGGAAAAACAGCCGGGAGACCTCGTGGTGCTGTCCATCCACTGGGGCGGCAACTGGGGTTTCGCGATTCCCGAAGAGGCCCGGCACTTTGCCCGCGGGCTCGTCGAATCGGGCGGCGTGGACCTGGTGCACGGCCATTCCTCCCATCACGTCAAAGGCATCGAAATCCATCGCGGCCGCCCGATCCTGTACGGCTGCGGCGACTTCCTCAACGATTACGAAGGCATCGGCGGCTACGACGCCTTCGGGTCCGGGTTTTCCTTCATGTATTTTCCCGTCCTCGATGCCGCCGGCGGCACCCTGCTCTCCTTCACGCTCATCCCCACGGAAATACGCGGCTTCCAGGTACGCCATGCCGGGCCGGCAGCGGCGGACTGGCTGTTCAACACCCTGACGCGCGAAAGCCTGCCCCTGGGCACCACGGTGGCGCGCGACGGCGGTGGCGGCTTCCGCCTGTCCTGGCGCTGAGCCGGCCTTGTGCCGCGAGGACGAAAAAATGCCGCGGCCGTTGCGGGCCGCGGCATCGCAGACGCATCCGCGTCAGTGCAGCGACTGCAGGTATTCCGCCACCTGGTGGCGCTGCGCCTTGCTCAGGCCGTGGGAAATGCTGTCCATCGGCGTTCCGTGCGGCCTTTCCAGGGCCTCCGAATGGGTTTCCCGTCCGGCGTCGGAAGCGAACACCTGGAGCTGCTTGAAGATGTAGTCCG
>JAKBBG010000020.1 GCA_021826025.1 Pseudomonadota bacterium
GCAGGGCTTCCTGCACGCGTTCCAGCAGCAGGGTGCCGTCCACGGGCTTGGTGAGGTAGTCGAGCGCGCCGGATTTGATGGCCTGCACCGAGAGGGGGATGGTGCCGTAGGCGGTCAGGAAAATGACTGGCGGATGGCGTCCCCGGGCCTGGAGGGCACGGTAGACCGCGGCGCCGTCCAGGTCCGGCATGTGCACGTCCAGAATCACGCACCCTTCGCACTGGTCGTTGCAGGCGGCCAGGAAGGATTCTCCGGTGGCGAAGCTTCGGACTTCGTGGCCTGCCGTTTCAAGCAGCATGGCCAGCGAATCGCGCACCGCTTCGTCGTCGTCCACCACATAGATCCGGGAAGATGGGTTCATGGGGCAATGGGCAGGGTGAGGTGAAATTGGGCGCCCGGCGAGGCGTCCGGCTCGAGCCAGAGGTGTCCGCCGTTGGCTTCCACCAGCGTGCGGCTGATGGCGAGGCCCATGCCGATGCCGCTGGACTTGGTGGTGAAGAAGGGGTCGAACAGCCGCTTCAGGTGGTCGGGGCTGAAGCCCGGTCCGTTGTCGCCGATGGAAACCTGGACCACGGACGGTTCCTGCACGGTGCGGGTCTTTACGGTCAGGACGGGATCTCCGGCGCTTCCCGACTCCATGGCTTCGATGCCGTTGTGAAAGAGGTTGAGCAGCGCTTTCTGGACGTGGGTGCGGTTGGCTTTGACGGGGGGCAGGTTCTGGTCCAGCTGCAGGCGCGAATCCACCCGGATCCGGTGTTCGGCGCAGGCGTTGGCGAGCATTTCCCGAACTTCCCGGTTGATGTCGAACACTTCCGACGGACATTCGCTCATGCTCAGAAAGGCGAGCAATTCCCGGATCGATTCACCGGCGCGGTGCGTTTGCAATTCGCAGCTGACGAGGGCTTTTTTGAGGCGTTCGGCATCCAGTTGCGGCGCCTGCAGCATGAGCAGGGCGGATTTGCTGTAGGAAGCGATGGCGAGCAGCGGCTGGTTGAGCTCGTGGGCGATGACGGCGGCCGTCTGCCCGGCCACATGCACTTTTTGCAGGGTATCCATTTCCCTGCGCTTCTCGTGCAGGTCGCGTTCCAGGCGCTTGCGGGTGCTGATGTCGTGCACGGTGGCCAGCGTGAAGGCGGCGCCCCGGGCTTCGAGCGGCGTGAGGCTGATTTCCACGGGAAATTCTTCGCCGTTGCCCCGCAGGGCCGCCAGTTCCAGGCCGTAGCCGGCGCTGCGCCGCAGCGGTTGGCGCATGTAGGCATGGCGCAGCTTGCGGTGGCGCAGGCGGAAACGCTTCGGCATGAGGAGTTCCACCGACTGGCCGTCCAGCTCGTCCGGGGACCGGATGAACAAAGCCTGGGCAGCCGTGTTGGAGAGGGCGATGCGACCTTCGGCATCGATCAGCAACAGGGCATCGGCGGCTGCGTCGAACAGCCAGCGGAACCCCAGGCGGTCAAAAAAGCCGCTTTCCATGGTTTCTTTGGCAGACAGACGTAAGTTTCAATCCTGACTTGTCGAAAGTGAGGCCGCAGGATTATGTTTCCCGTGACCGCCACTTTGCATTATAGTTATAACAAAGTGTAACGTATAGCAAGCTTTCCACGTGTCTGTGAAGGTTCCGGCCAAACGACGGGAGGAGCCCTATGTATTACCAGAACTACAACCCGCTTGGAAACGCATTCGCTTCAACCCTGGTCGCGGCCATCCCCATCCTCACGCTGCTGTATTTCATTGCCCTGCATCCCCATCGCGACCGGGACGGGACGACGCGGCTCGGCATCGCCGCGCCGTACGCGGCATTATTCGGCGTCATCGCCGCGTTCCTGGTGTCCTGCCTGGTGTTCCGGATGCCCGTGGTGTCGGCCGTGTCCGCCTTCGTGCTGGGAACCCTGTCCGGTTTCCTCGGCATCATCTGGATCGTTCTGGCGGCCATGTTTCTCTACACCATGACCGTCATTACGGGAAAGTTCGAAATCGTCAAGGAATCCATTATCCACATTTCCTTCGACCGGCGGCTGCAATGCGTCCTGATCGCCTTCTCCTTCGGGGCCATCATCGAAGGCACTTCGGGGTTCGGAACTCCGGTGGCCATTGCGGGAGCGGTCATGGTGGGACTGGGGTTCAAGCCGTTCCAGTCCGCCGTGCTGAACCTGCTTGCCAATACCGCGCCGGTGGCCTGGGGCGCGATCGGGACGCCCATCGTGACCCTGGCGGCCGTGAGCGGACTGGACGAAGTGACGGTCTCCTCCATGGCGGGACACCAGTTGCCCTGGGTCTCCATGCTGGTGCCGTTCTGGCTGGTGGCCACGTTCGTGAAAATGGAAGGCGGCACCTGGAAGGAAGCGTTCGAGGTCTGGCCCGCCGCCCTTTGCGCCGGCGGCACGTTCGCCCTGATGCAGTACTACGCGTCGGGCACGAGCGAACTGCACCTCATGACCGACGTGGTGTCCGGTGTGTTTTCCGTGATCTGCACGGCGCTGTTCCTGCGGTTCGTGTGGCACCCCAAGACGCGCTTCCTGCTGCGCTCGGAACGGGAGGCCCTGAAAAATGAAGGGGAGGGGGCCCTGGCGGCAAAAACCGACGCGTCCCGCTGGAAATACCCTTACACCGTCGGCGAAACGGTCTATGCCTGGCTGCCGTGGGCCATCCTGATCCTCTGCTGCGCCCTGTGGGGCATGCCGGAATGGAAAAAGACGCTCAACGGCCTGTTCTCCGGTGTCACGTTCAGCACCACCCTGCTGGGTTCCCATTTCGGCGGCACGGCATCCCTCCCGGTGTGGGAAATGCCGTCGCTTCATAACCTGGTGCAGCGCATGCCGCCGGTGGCGGCCCTCACCGCCAAACCGGAAGCCGCGAAGTTCACGCTCAACTGGCTGTCGGCGGCCGGGACGGGGGTTTTCGTCGCCGCCCTGCTGTCCGGGATGGTGCTGCGCATGAATGCGCGCCAATGGAAGGATGCGCTGTTCAATACGGCACACCGCATGAAAACGCCGGTGCTGGTCATCGGCCAGGTGCTGGGGCTCGGTTTCCTGACCCGCTATTCCGGCACCGACGCGGTGCTGGGCCTCGCTTTCACCGGGGCCGGAGCGCTCTACCCCTTCTTCGCGGCTTTCCTGGGGTGGCTCGGTGTGTTCCTGACCGGTTCGGACACCGCATCCAACGCGCTGTTCGGGAGCCTGCAGCGCATCACGGCGCAGCAGCTGCACCTGAACGAAGTCCTGATCGTGGCCACCAATTCCACCGGCGGGGTGATGGGGAAAATGATCGACGCCCAGTCGATCATGGTGGCGTGCGCCGCCTGCTACGACGATCCGCACGAGCGGGCGCACGCCCTCGGCCCGATTTTCCGTACGGTGTTCTGGCACTCCATTGCGGGGGCCGCCGTCATCGGCCTCATCGCTCTCCTGCAGGCCTATGTCTTTCCGGGAGCGATTCCGGCCCTGCCGATCGGAAAATAGGGCCCGGCTTCAGGCGTGGTGCTTGCGATGCACGTTCCAGATCTCGTCGGCGTACTGGGACACCGTGCGGTCGCTTGAAAAGTGCCCCATGTGCGCCACGTTCAGGATGGCTTTGCGCGCCCAGGAATCGACGTCCTGGAAGTGGGCGTCCACCGCTTCCTGGGCGTTGATGTAAGCCGCATAGTCGGCCAGCAGGAGATAGAAATCCCCCTGCAGCAGGTTGTCCACGACCGGTTGGTGGCGCCGGGGGTCGTCCGGGGAAAAGAACCCCGAGGCGATCATGTCGATCGCCTCCTTCAGTTCCGCGTTCGTATTGTAAATGTCCATGGGGCGGTAGTTGGCGCGGCAGGACTCCACCTGCTGCGCGTCCATCCCGAAAATGAACATGTTCTCTTCGCCCACGGCATTCAGGATCTCGATGTTGGCGCCGTCCAGGGTGCCCAGCGTGAGCGCGCCGTTCATGGCGAGCTTCATGTTGCCGGTGCCCGAAGCTTCGGTCCCGGCCGTGGAGATCTGTTCCGAAAGGTCGGCGGCCGGAACGATGTCGAGCGCCGTGGACACGTCGTAGTTGGGGATGAAAACGACCTTGAGGAAGCGGTTCACGGCCGGATCGTTGTTGACGATGTCGGCCACGTCGTTGATGAGGCGGATCACGCGCTTGGCCATGACATAGCCGGGAGCCGCCTTGCCGCCGAAAATGACGGTGCGCGGGGTGATTTCAGGCGCGCCGCGGCGGATCCGGTTGTAACGGGTGACGATGTGCAGCAGGTTGAGCAGCTGGCGCTTGTATTCGTGGATGCGCTTGATCTGGACGTCGAACAGGGATTCGGGATCGACCGGAATGCCGAGCCGGGTCTCGATGAGTTCGGCGAGCCGGGTTTTGTTGGCGAGTTTCACCGCCATGAACTTCTTCCGGAACTTCGGGTTCTCCGCGAGCGGCGCGAGCTGCTTGAGTTCGTCCAGGTTGCGCACCCAGCCGTCGCCGATATGGGACGTGATGAGTTCGGCGAGCAGCGGGTTGGCCTGTTCGATCCACAGCCGGGGCGTGACGCCGTTGGTGATGTTGATGATCCGTCCCGGGAAGAACTGGTCGAAGTCGAAGAAAATCGATTCCTTCATGAGGTTCGTGTGGATGGCCGAAACGCCGTTGACGCGATGGCTTCCGACGATGGCGAGGTGGGCCATGCGGACCGTGCGCTCGCCGTCCTCCCCGATGATGGACATGCGCCGCAGGACGTCGTGGTCGCCGGGATAGCGGTGCATGACATCCCTGAGGAAGCGCTGGTTGATTTCAAACACGATTTGCATGTGGCGCGGCAGCACGTGTTCGAACAGCCGGACCGGCCAGGTTTCCAGCGCTTCGGGCATGAGCGTGTGGTTGGTGTAGGAAAAAATGCGGTGGGTGATATGCCAGGCATCGTCCCAGTTCAGGTGGTGGATGTCCATGAGCAGCCGCATCAGCTCAGGAATCGCCACGGAAGGGTGGGTGTCGTTGAGCTGGATGGCCACTTTGGACGGCAGTTCCGAAAAGTTGCTGTGGTAGCGCTGGAAGCGGTGCAGGATGTCCTGCAGCGAGGCACTCACGAAGAAATACTGCTGCTTGAGCCGCAACTCCCGCCCCATGGAGGTGGTGTCGTCGGGGTAGAGCACCTTGGACAGGTTCTCCGATTCGTTCTTGTCCTCCACGGCCTGGATGTAGTTGCCCTGGTTGAACAGCCGCAGGTTGAAATCGCGCGTGGCTTTCGCGGACCATAGCCGCAAGTTGTTGGCCACGTCGTTGCCGCGGCCGGGGATGGGCATGTCGAACGCCATGGCCATCACTTCCTCGGCGTCGGTCCAGTGGCGGCAATGGTGTCCTTCCTCGTCCACGTATTCCATGATGTGCCCGAAAAACTTCACGGGGTAGAGCACTTCCGGCCGCGGGAATTCCCAGGGGTTGCCATAGCGCAGCCAGTTGTCGGGATGCTCCACCTGCTCGCCGTCCACGATGCGCTGGTTGAACATGCCGTACTCGTAGTGGATGCCGTAGCCGTATCCATGCACCCCGAGGGTGGCCATGGAATCGAGAAAACAGGCGGCCAGGCGGCCCAGGCCGCCGTTCCCGAGCGCGGCGTCCGGCTCCACTTCACGCAACGTGTCCAGGTCGAGCCCCAGTTCGTCGAGCAGCTTGCGGCATTCGTCCAGAAATCCCAGGTTGGACATGCCGTTGACGAGCATGCGTCCGATCAGGAATTCCAGGGAAAAGTAATACACGCGCTTGGCGTCGTCGCGGTAATAGCCGCGCATCGTTTCCATCCAGCGTTCGGCCAGGCGGTCCCGCACGGTGTGGGCGAGGGCATGGAACCAGTCGCGGTCGGTGGCCGTGATGGGGTCCTTGCCCACGATGTACGTGAGGCGGTTGGCCAGGGAATGGCGCAGGGTGGAGGCGTCGCAGCCCAGCTTTTCGTAGCGGAAAACGACCGATTTTGGATCTTTCTTCATGGAAACAGGCTCCGTTGTGAGCGTGGAGTGGCTAGAACGCGCGCAAGTCGGCGCCGTCGATGTCCAGGGAATGGCGCCAGAACTGGTCGTCCCGGTCGAACAGCCGGTAGGTGCCACGCGGCCCCCAGCTGCCGGCGGGATAGCCGTTGATGAAATCCCGTTCCATGGACCAGACCTTGATGATGGGATCCACCACCCGCCAGGCGGCTTCCACTTCGTCGATGCGCAGGAACAGCGAGTGGTCGCCGTGCATGGCGTCCAGCAGCAGTTCCTCGTAGGCGTCGTAATCCGCTTCGCCGTCCTTGCGGTAGGTGGCGTCGAGGCTCAGCGTGCGGGTTTTGAGCTGAAGTCCGGGCGCCTTGACCTGCATTTCCACTTTCAGGCACTCGTCGGGCTGGATGCCCAGCATGATCCAGTTGGCCTGGGGCGGCCCCTGACGCGAGCCCCGCAGCAGGTCCTGGGGCGGGTTTTTGAGGCGGATGGAGATGGCGGAGCTGTTGTTCGCCAGGCGCTTGCCGGTGCGCAGATAGAACGGGACGCCGGCCCAGCGCCAGTTGTCGATGAACAGCTTGAGGGCGGCGTAGGTTTCGGTGGTGCTGCCGGAGGCGACGCCGGGCTCTTCAAGATAGCCCCGGACCGCCTGGCCGTCCACCAGGCCGTTTTCGTACTGTCCACGAAAGGCGTGGGCATGCACGGCGTTTTGCGGGATGGCGCGGATGGACTTGAGCACTTTCACTTTTTCGTCCCGCAGGTGTTCGGCCGTCATGGACACCGGCGGTTCCATGGCCACGATCGCCAGCAGCTGCAGCAGGTGGCTCTGGATCATGTCGCGCAGGGCGCCGGCGCCTTCATAGTAGTCCGCGCGACCTTCGATGCCCTGGGTTTCGGAATGGGTGATCTGCACGTGGTCGATGTAATGCCGGTTCCAGAGCGGCTCCATGAGCAGGTTGGCGAAACGGAACACCATCACGTTCTGCACGGTGCCCTTGCCGAGATAATGGTCGATGCGGAACAGCTGCGATTCCCGCAAGTGCTTGGTCAGCCCGCTTTGCAGGGTTTGGGCGCTCAGGAGGTCGTAGCCGAACGGTTTTTCGATCACCACGCGCCGCCAGCCGCCGTCTTCCGCGAGCAGCCGGGCTTGTCCCAGCTTTTCCACCACGTTCAGGTAATCGGCAGGCCTCACGGCCATGTAGAAAATCACGTTGGGGGGGAAGCAGGGGCCGCTTTCGAGCGCGCTCCCCAGCGCCGCATAGGAGGCCGGGTCCTTGGGATCGATCTGGCGGTAGTGCAGGCGCGGCTTGAAGCGGGCGAAAACGTCCGGGTCGAAGCTGTCCGGGTGGGCATGGCGCAGCAGGTCCGCCACTTCCCCGTGCCAGGTTTCGTCGCTGCGCTGGGCGATATCGGCACCCAGGATCGCCATGCCTTCGGGCAGCCGTCCTGCGGCCTCGAGCTGGAACAGGGCGGGCAGCAGCTTGCGTCGCGCCAGGTTTCCTCCGGCGCCGAAAATGACCAGGGTGCAGGGGTCGGCTTCAGTCATGGCGGGCCTTCACGGCATGGCCGCCGAACGCGTGGCGCATCAGCGCCAGCAGGCGCGGGGAGAAGTTGCGTTCATCCTGGCTTTGGAAGCGCATCTGCAGGGCCAGGGTGATCACCGGGGCGGCAATTCCCTGTTCCACGGCCTCGATGGCCGTCCATCGGCCTTCTCCGGAGTCGGGCACCACCGGGGCGATGCCGTCGAGCTTCTGGTCGGCCTGCAGGCCCTGGGCCGTGAGGTCGAGCAGCCAGCTGCGCACCACGGAGCTGTGGCGCCAGAGTTCGGAGATTTTGGCGAGGTCGAGGGCGAACTCCTGCTTATGTTCCATCAGGGACAGCCCTTCGGCCAGCGCCTGCATCATGCCGTACTCGATGCCGTTGTGGATCATTTTCACGAAATGCCCCGCACCCACCGGTCCCACATGGGCCCAGCCCCGGTCCGGCGCAGGAGCGAGGGCCTTGAGCACGGGTTCGAGCAGGGCGGCCACGGAAGGGCTGGCGCCCACCATCATGCAATAGCCGTTTTCCAGCCCCCAGACGCCTCCCGAAGTGCCGGCGTCCATGAAGCCGATGCCTTTCTCGGCAAGCAGGGCCGCATGCCGCTGGCTGTCGCGGTAGTAGGAGTTGCCCCCGTCCACCACGGCGTCTCCCGGGGACAGCAGGCGGGCGAGTTCCGCGATCTGGTCCGAGGTGGGCCCGCCGCTGGGCAACATGAGCCATACGATGCGGGGCGCGCCCAGCTGGGACACCAGGTTTTCCACCGAAGAGGCCGGCACAACCCCGGTTTCGCGCACCAGCGGCTGCAGGGCTGTGGCCGCGCGGTCGTAGCCCACCACGTCAAAGCCGTGGCGTCGCAGCCGGGTGGCCATGTTGGCCCCCATTTTTCCCAGTCCGATCATGCCGATTTTCATGGTTCAACGCTCCTGTCCAGAAATGCGAAGGGGGGTGAGCTGGGCTTCGATTTCGGCCAGCAGTTTGTCGTAGGCCTGGGAAAACAGCCGAACGCCTTCGTCCAGCAGCTGTTCGGTCACCTCGTCCAGGGAAATGCCGAGGGCGGACAGCGCTTCCATGACCCGGGCGGCCGCTTCACTGCCGTCCCGGAGGCGTTCTTCGGCCACCCCGTGGTCGGCGAAGGCCTTCAGGGTGGCGGGCGGCACCGTGTTCACCGTGTCCGGCCCGATCAGGGATTCCACGTAGAGGACATCGCTGTAGGCGGGGTTCTTCGTGCCGGTGCTGGCCCACAGCAGGCGCTGCGACTGGGCTCCGCTTCTGGCCAGGCGCTGCCACCGTTCGCCCGACATGAGGGCCTGGTAATGGCCGTAGGCGAGGCGGGCGTTGGCGACGGCGGCCTTTCCGAGCAGGCTGCGCAGGGCGGCCTGGGCCGAAGGGTCCTGCCCCGATTCGATGCGGGAAAGCAGCAGGGCGTCCACGGCGCTGTCGATGCGGCTGACGAAAAAGCTCGCCACGCTGGCCACGCGGCCGGGGTCCCCGCCGTGGGTCGCCCACCGTTCCAGTCCGGAAAGCCAGGCGTGGGCCACGCGACGGTACATGTCCCGCGAAAACAGGAGGGTGGCGTTGATGTTGATCCCTTCGGCGATCAGCGCCTCGATGGCGGGCAGCCCCGCTTCGGTGGCCGGCACCTTGACCATGAGGTTGTCGCGGCCCACGGCCTGCCACAGGCGGCGGGCCTGGGCGACGGTGCCGGCGCTGTCGAAGGCCAGGCGCGGCGAGACTTCGAGGGAGACGTAGCCGTCGCGGCGTCCGGTTTCCCGGTATACGCCGTCCAGGGCGTCGGCCGCCGCGCGGATGTCGGCGATGGCGAGCTGTTCGAACACCGCTTCCGGGCCGGCGCCGTTTTTGGCCAGGGCGCCGATGTCTTTCTGGTAGGCCGGATCCGTGCCGACCGCCTTTTCGAAAATGGCGGGATTGGATGTGAGGCCCTTGAGATGCGCCTGGGCGATGAGGCGGTCGAGTTCGCCCCCCTGGAGCAGGCGACGGTCGATATAGTCGAGCCAGATGGACTGGCCCAGGCGGGAGAGCCGTGTGAGGGGACTGTCAGCCTCGGCCCGTGGGTGGTTTTGCGATGCCATGCGTGCTCCTCCGATTGATTCGGAACAAGTGCACTAACCTAATGGAATTCGCTGTTCCAAAGTGTTTGAATTGGTGAGCGTTTATACTTTATGCCCGGTTTTGTCCGCAACGCCGGCTCAGGGCGCCGCGCACAGGCAATGGGTCAGGGCAAGAAACCGGGGCGAACCGGCGGACAGTTCCGACAGCCGGGCAAGCATGCCGGCGGCATCGCGCGTACCCGCGTCGTTCAGGAAGGGCAGGACCGCTTCCAGGCGGGCCGAAAGGGCGTGGCCCAGCAGGGCGGTCAGCGTGCCGTCCAGCCGCTCCAGCCAGTGGGCCAGCCCGGTCGGTTCGGGATCGATGTAGTGAAGGTGGAACGCCTGACCCAGGCGGGCGCGCGCGGCGGCCTCCTGCACGGCGTCTTCGAAGCTTCCGGTGCGGTCCACCAGGCCCCGCGCGAGCGCCTGCCGCCCGGTCCACACCCGTCCCTGGGCGACGGCGTCGATTTTGTCGGGGCTGGACTTGCGTGCCGCGGCCGTCCGCGCGGTGAACTCGCTGTAAATGTGGTCCACGCTGCTCTGGATGAGGGCGCCGAGGCGGGGGTCGAGCGGGCGCAGGGGGTGATGTGCCCCGGACAGCCAGGTGGTGGTGACGCCCCCGGTATGAATGCCGAGCTTGTCCGCCAGGCGTTCGGCCGTGGGCACCAGGGCGAACACGCCGATGGATCCGGTGACGGTGTCGGGGTCTGCCACGATTTCGTCGGCGCCCAGGGACAGCCAGTAGCCGCCCGAGGCGGCCAGGGTGCTCATGGAAATGACCACGGGCTTGCCCGCTTCGCGGGTCAGGGCCAGTTCGCGCCGGATCAGTTCGGAGCCATACACGCTGCCGCCGGGCGAGTCGACGCGCACGATGACGGCCCGCACCTGGTCATCCTCGCGCGCTTCGCGGATCAGGCGGGAGAGCGTGAGGCCTCCGACCGAGCCTGCCGGCGCCGTGCCGTCGCTGATGTCGCCTTCGGCCACGACCACGGCGATGGTCTTGCCTTTGTGGTCTTCCTTCTGCAGGGAAAGATAGTCGTCGAAGGAAATCTGCCGGAACGTCTTTCCATCGCTGTCCGGGGCACCTTTGGCCGTCATCAGCTTGCGCAGGTCGTCGCGGGTCTTGAGGCCGTCCACCCAGTGCTGCTCCAGCGCAAGTTTCGCCACGTCCCCGTGCGCGGCGGCCAGGGCCTGCGGGAGGGTGTCGATGGTGTGCTGCAGGCTGTCGCCGGGCAGGTGGCGCAGCTGTTCCACGTCCTGGGTGTAGGACTGCCAGAGCGCGTCGTAGAGGGTGCGGTCGGCTTCCTGGGCGGCGGGCGAAGGGCCGTTGGCGATAAACGGCTCGGCGAAGCTTTTGTAAGTGCCGACGCGCATCACGTGAACCGTGACGCCCAGCTTGTCGAGGGCGTCACGGTAGTAGTTGCGGTAGCGGCCGAACCCTTCCAGGGCGACCTGGCCCATGGGGTCGAGATACAGTTCGTTGGCATGGGCTGCCAGGTAATACTGGCGCTGGCCATAACGGGAGCCCCAGGCCACCACCGTTTTGCCGCGCGCCTTGAAGCGTTCGAGCGCGGCCGAAACCTCGTGCAGCATGGGCAAGCCCGCGGCCTGCAGATCGTCCAGCATCAGCACCACGCTGGTGATCTTCGGGTCGCGCGCGGCGGCGTCGAGCACCTGCAGGACGTCGCGCAGCTGGACGTCGCGCCGTTCCAGGTCATCTCCGGTCTCCGCCAGGAGCAGGCTGTCCACCCGCATGGCGTGCTGTTCCACCAGGGCCCCCTTGAGGTCGAGGATCAGGGCCGTTTTGGGCTCCACGTGCGGGGGGCGGCTGTAGTAGAACGCCGTTGCGAGGCCGACCAGCAGGGCCAGGAAAAGCAGGTTGAAAAACACGCGGCGGCCCGCATCGAGCGCGGCCCAGAGCGCCACCAGGATCTGTCCGAGGACGCGGAAGACGGTGCGCATCACGGAGCCCTGGGGCCGGAAGACGGCTTGTCGGGGCCGAACTGGACCGCCACCATGCGTCCGGCGATCAGCACGGCCAGCAGGAAGCCCAGGGCCAGCAGGTCCTGCCATTGCAGGGTGTGGCTGTAGAGGCCGATGAAAACGTCCCTCAGGACGAACACGATGGCGACTTCGGTCAGGACGCGCAGGCGGATGCGGTGGAACTCGAGGTAATCGGTGAAGGACCGGAACAGCTCGATCAGCACGAACACCGACAGGATGGACACCACCAGCGTCTGGATGGCCACTTCGTGGCGCAGGTTTCTGAGGGCTTCATACAGGTCGTAGAGGACCCCCACGAAGGCGACGCCAAGCGTCACCAGCATGACGAGGATCAGGAACACGACGATGACGTCGATGATCGTGCCGTAGGCCTGCATGATGCGGCCCTTGATTCCTGAAATGTTGCTGTTGTTCACGTTGGAGGCCCGTTTTTCCTATGCGCTCGCCCGAAAGGGTATTACAGCTGTCCGCCGCGGGCAAGGACGGGGCCGGAACGGCCGGTTTTCCCTAAAGATCGGCGAATTTTGATCGATATGCCTGATGAGAGCCCGTGTTGGGCCATTTCCAGAACCTGAACCATGAAAAATAAAATAACGCCAAGCGCCGTCGAGCGCGTGATGCGCGAGGAAGACTTCATCGTGTCCACCACGGACCTCCAGGGGCGCATCACATACGGGAACCGCATTTTCATTGAATTTTCCGGCTATTCGGAAAGCGAGCTGATAGGAGCCCAGCATAACATCATCCGCCATCCGGACATGCCCCGGGGCCTCTTCAAGTGGCTCTGGGACGCCATCCAGGGCGGAAACGAATGTTTCGCCTACGTGAAGAACCTGGCGAAGGACGGAAGTTTTTACTGGGTGTTCGCCAACGTCACGCCGCTGTTCGACATGAACGGTCGCATCGAAGGGTATTTTTCAGTGCGCCGCAAGCCGCGTCCCGCAGCGCTTGCCGTGGTGAGCGAACTCTACCGCCAGATGCTGGACGCCGAAATGCGGGCCGGGGCGAGGGACGCCATCGCCGCATCCACCGCCTTGCTGCAACAAACCCTGTCGGAAAAGGGACGGACCTACGATGAATTCATCCTTTCGATCTAATGTCATCGGCCTGCTCTGGCTCAATGTCGCGCTGCAGGCGCTTGCCCTCGCCGTGGCCCTGTGGCTCGGGACCTTCCGCTGGCCCCTGCTGATTTTTCCCTGCCTGTCCGCCGCGCTTGCCGTGGCCGGCCAGATGCTGGTGCTGCGCTGGCTCGCGCCGCTGCCCAAGCTCAACGTCCTGATCAGGGAAGTGGCCCAGGGCCGCTTCAACAACCGCATCACCGGCGTGACGGACCGGGGGGATCTGGGCCAGCTGTGCTGGAACCTCAACGACATGCTGGACCAGCTGGGCACGTTTTTCCGGGAGCAGGAAACCACGTTCCGCAGCCACGTGGAAGGCCGGTTTTTCCGCCGGACGCAATCAGTCGGGCTGCACGGGGGGTTTCGCAAGGGGCTGGAAAACCAGGACGTGCTGCTCGAGAGCATGGCGCAGCAGCAGCGGGTGGCCATGCACGACAGCCTGATTTCGCGCGCCCATCATCTCAACACGGCCAACCTGCTGCCCAACCTCGCGTCCACCCAGACGGACCTCAACGTGATCACCGACCGCATGAAGGTGGTGACGGAACTGGCCAACCGCACCTGCGAAGAGGCGGAAGCGGGCAAGGCCCTGGTGCTGCAGGTGGTGGACGGCCTGAAGGACATCGGTGCGGGGGTGACGCGGTCCAACGAGACCATCACCCAGCTCAATTCGCGCAGCGAGGAGATCCAAAGCGCGGTCGCCCTCATCAACGGCATCGCCGACCAGACCAACCTGCTCGCCCTCAATGCCGCCATCGAGGCGGCGCGGGCGGGCGAAGCCGGACGGGGCTTCGCCGTGGTGGCCGACGAAGTGCGCAAGCTTGCGGAAAACACCAAGCATGCGTCCAAATCCATCGGGCAGATCATGGACATGCTGAGACAGGAAACCGCCCGCATGCTGGCCGATTCCGAAACCATGCTGGCGGGGGCCAGCGCTTCCCAGGCGGTGATCGGCCAGATGGAAACGCGCTTCAACGGGTTCTACCGGGCTTCCGTCGAAACCCGCTCCAACGCGGACTACGCCCACGACCTGAGCTTCTCGTCGCTCGTGAAGGTGGATCACGTGGTGTACAAGCAGCGTGCCTACGTGATGCTAAGCGAGGGGGACGAGGAGAGCCGCCGGGCGGTCAGCGTGGACCACCGGCACTGCCGGCTGGGCCAGTGGTATGCCACGGCAGGACAGGAAGCGTTCGGCCACCTGGCCACCTATGCGCGCCTGGATGTTCCGCACGGCCAGGTTCACGGCGGCGTCCACGAAGTCCTGGGCATGATGGAAGGTTCCTGGCAAACCAACCGGGCGCTGCAGGACCGGATCATGGAAACCCTCCAGCGCACCGAAATCGCAAGCCTGGAAGTCATGAACCTGCTGGGAGACGTGGTGCGCGAAAAACATTCGGCCCTGGCCGGTTGACAGGCCCCAAGCGCGCCCCCATTCTGGATTACAATGCGCCTGGGGATACGGGACTCAGGCAGGGAAGACGGAATGGTGTCGGACGCGACGAGGGGAAACGACAAGTTCAGGGCCTTTCTGGAACATGCGCCAGATGCGTTTTACGCGCATGATGCGCAGGGAAACCTGTCGGACGTCAATCTCAGCGCCTGTCAGAGCCTCGGGTACAGCCGGCAGGAATTGCTGGCCCTCAACGTGCTGGACATCGAGCAGGGCTTCGACCTGCAGGCCGCCCGAAACCTCTGGGAACAGATCAAGCCGGGCGAAACCCTGCGCTTCCACGGCACCCACCGGCGCAAGGACGGGTCGCTTTTCCCCGTGGAAGTGCATGCCACCGCCCAGATCCACCGGGGCGAAAAAACCCTCTTCGCCCAGGTTCGGGACATCACCGAGCGCCAGTACGCGGCATCCTTGCGGGACCGTCAGACCCGCTTTTACGAAGCCCTGATCCAGCTCAACCAGGCCATCGTGCGCCAGCAGGGCGAGGCCGAGCTCCTGCACCTGGTCTGCCGCCTGGCAGTCGAATACGGCGGCATGCAGGGGGCCTGGATCGGCCAGGAGCGCGACGGCGCCATCGTTCCCGTGACGGCATACGGACAGGGACGGGAATTGCTGGAAGGGGTGGCCCTGCCGCTGCGTCCGGAGGAGCATGCCGGCTGCGGAATCACGGCTTCGGCCTGGCGGGACCGCCGGCGCGTGGTGGTCAACGACTGCCACCCCGATCCGGCGGGGCCGTCCGGACCCGACTGTCCCACCCGGTTCGGCTGGGCTGCGGCCGCCGCCTTTCCCCTCCTGCGCCACGGAAAATCCTACGCCGTCCTGACGGTGGGAAGCAGCCAGGGCGGCGCCTTCGACGATGCCATCACGGTGTTGTTCGAGCAGGCGCTGCGCGACCTGGCTTTCGCTTTCGACACCTACGAACGCGAAGCCGAACGCCGGCGCGCGATGGATACGATCAAGGCCCAGCACGACTTCCTGCGGGCCATTCTGGAGGCGGAGCCCGAATGCGTGAAGGTGGTGGCGCCCAACGGCAAGCTCATCCACATGAACCCTGCCGGGCTTGCCATGCTGGAAGCCGAATCGGTGCAGGAAATCCAGCAGTGCGGACTGCTGGATTTCGTGCCCCAGCCCTACCGGACCGCCTTCAGCGAATTTCACCAGAGCGTGTGCGCCGGCGGCAGCGGCTCCCTCGAGTTTCCGCTCATCGGCCGGAAAGGGACGCGCCGCTGGGTCGAAACCCATGCCACGCCGCTGCGCAACCCCAAGGGGGAAGTGACGGCCATGCTGGGGATCACGCGCGACATCACGGAAAAGAAACATGCGAGCGAACTGATCTGGCGCCAGGCCAATTTCGACCTGCTCACGGAACTGCCCAACCGCAACATGTTCTACGACCTGCTCCACCACGAAATCAGGCGGGCGCAGCGGGACGGAACGCTGGTTGGGGTCCTGTTCATCGACCTGGACCGTTTCAAGGAAGTGAACGACACCCTGGGCCACCAGATCGGCGACATGCTGCTCATGGAAGCTGCGCGCCGCATCGTTTCCTCCGTGCGCAAGTCGGACACGGTGGCGCGGCTGGGCGGGGACGAATTCACCGTGATCCTGCCCCAGCTGCGCAACACCAACCACGTGGAAAAGGTGGCGCAGGTCATCATCGACCGGCTTGCCGAGCCCTTTGACCTTTCGCAGACCAAGGGTCCCGCGCACGTGTCGGCCAGCATCGGCATCACCCTCTACCCCAACGATGCCAACGACGTGGAACTGCTGCTCAGCAATGCGGACCAGGCCATGTATGCCGCCAAAGGAGCCGGGCGCAACCGCTACAGCTTCTTCACCCGGTCCCTGCAGGAAAAGGCCCAGTCGAAAGTGAAGCTCATGAACGACCTGCGCGGAGCCCTGCAAAGCGACCAGCTGGAAATGCATTTCCAGCCCGTGGTGGATCTCGCCACCGGCCGCATCCAGAAGGCGGAGTCCCTGCTGCGCTGGCGCCATCCCGAGCGCGGCGCCATCCTGCCGGCTGAGTTCATTCCGGTGGCGGAGGAAACCGGCCTGATCGTGGAACTGGGCGACTGGGCGTTTCGCGAGGCGTCCCGCTGGGCCAGCCGCTGGGCGCAGCGGCGCCCCGGGTTCCAGGTGAGCGTGAACATGTCGCCGGTGCAGTTCCGCAACCAGAACGGGGCCCTGGGGTCCTGGATGGACCACTTGCGCGGGCTGGGCATTTCCGGGCGCAACATCGTCATCGAAATCACCGAAAGCCTGCTGCTGGAAGCCGACCAGGCGGTCAACCACCAGCTGGGCGGGTTCCGGGACGCCCGCATCGAAGTGGCCATCGACGATTTCGGGACCGGCTATTCGTCCCTGTCCTACATCAACCGGTTTCCCATCGACTATCTCAAGATCGACCAGTCTTTCGTGCACGACCTCACCCCGGGGTCCCAGCATCATGCCCTGTCCAAGGCCATCATCGTGATGGGCCACGAACTCGGGCTCAAGGTGATCGCCGAAGGCATCGAAACGGACAGCCAGCGCAGCATGCTGCGGCTGGCCGGGTGCGACTACGGGCAGGGGTACCTGTTTTCCCAGCCCGTGAGCCCGGAAACCTTCGAAGCCCGCGTGTTCGGCTGACAGGCCCGGGCAGGACGGGACTGTCATCCCACTGTCAATCGAAACGGATATACTCGCGCCGGTTCTGGTCCGTGCGACGAGGAGGAAGCGACTATGTGGTACCTGGAATCAGACGATCATGGCCTGCTCAAGGACATACTCCAGTCAGCCAAGCTGACGGCCCTGTTCCAACCCATCGTCAATCTGGACACCGCGGAGATCTACGGCTACGAAGGGCTGATTCGCGGCCCTTCCGACAGCCCGCTCCACTCCCCCCTGAGCCTGCTCAAGGCCGCAGCGGAATCCGGCCTGCAGTACCGGATGGAAAGCCTGTGCCACCAGGTCCTGGTGCAGCGATTCCTGGAACTGCGCCTGCCGGGCAAGCTTTTTCTCAACATCAGCCCCGACGTCCTGGTGCAGCGCAGCCTCACCGAAGGCCTTCCGGGCATGGCCCTGTACGAATCGAGCCTGCCGGCCGCGCAGATCGTCATGGAGCTCACGGAAGGGGAACGCATCGTGGATTACGGCCCTGAAAAGCTGGGCTCCGCCGTCACCCGCTGCTGCACCGAAGGGTTTTCGGTGGCCATCGACGACCTCGGCGAAGGGTTTTCCAGCCTGAGGCTCTGGTCCGAATTGCGTCCGGCCTATGTCAAGGTGGATCGCCATTTCGTCCAGAACATTGAACACGATCCGGTGAAGGCCCAGTTCGTGCGCTCCATCCTCGAAATCGCCCGGCGCGCCAAATGCGAAGTGATCGCCGAAGGCATCGAAACCCATTCCGAACTCATGCTGGTCAAAAGCCTGGGAGTGTCGCTCGGGCAGGGGTATTACTTCGCGCGCCCGCACGCAAACCCGAGCCGCGTCATTTCGGACAATGTGGTGCGCACGATCAAAAGCTTCATGGGGCAGCCGGTGCACGGCGAAACCTCCTGGGGCCGCGACGCCATCGTGGCCCGCGACGTGATCCACAAGATTTCGCCGGTCACCACCCTCCAGACCAACGAGGAAGTCTTTCAGCTGTTCGAGGAAAACCCCCACATCGAATCCATTCCGGTGATCAAGGAAGGGGGGGTTCCGGTGGGGCTCATCACGCGTTCCGCCCTCATCGGAAGCTTTGCCCAGCCCTACCGGCACGAGCTGTTCGGCAAGAAATCCTGCACGCTTTACATGGATTCGAAGCCGCTGCTGGTGGACAAGACCGCGACCGTGCAGGAAATCAGCAAGGTGCTGGGCAGCGCCGAACGGCGCCACCTGATGCAGGGGTTCATCGTGACCGACAACGGCCGGTATTTCGGCATCGCCCACGGGCAGGACCTGATCCGCGTCATCACGGAAATGCAGATCCAGGCGGCCAAATACGCCAACCCCCTGACGCAGCTGCCCGGCAACGTGCCCATCCACGAACACCTGGACGGATTGCTGCGCGCGCGCATCCCGTTTGCCGCATGCTATTGCGACCTCGACCATTTCAAACCCTACAACGACGTCTACGGCTTCAGCGCCGGCGACGCCATCATCCAGATGACGGCGAACATCCTGGCGAGCGTGTGCGACCGCGACCAGGATTTCCTGGGACACATCGGCGGGGACGATTTCATCATCCTGTTCCAGAGCCGGGACTGGGAAGCGCGCTGCCAGGCGGCGCTGGAAGAGTTCGGGCTTGCCGTGCGCAGCTATTTCAGCCAGGAAGACCTGGACCGCGGCGGCTATTTCACGGAAAACCGCCAGTACGAACGGGAGTTTCATCCGCTCACCTCCCTTTCCGTCGGAGCCGTGCTGGTTCCACCCGGCCTGTTTTCCTCCTATATGGAAGTCTCGCGCCTGGCGGCCGGCGCAAAAAAACAGGCCAAGCGCATGGCGGGCAATTCGCTTTTCATCAACCGCCGCTATGAACCGTCCCGCGCCGCGGGCATGAATCAGGACAGCCTGGAAACCCTGGAATGACCCGGTTGCTGCGGGCACTCCTGCCCCTCGTCGCGCTCGCCTGCTGCGCCGCCGTCCGGGCCGGCGCAGCCGACCTGGTGGTTTCGGCCGCGTCCAGCCTCACCGCGGCGCTCACCGACCTGAAGCCCGGTTTCGAAGCGCGCCATCCGGGCGACCGGCTGCTGCTCAACTTTGCGGCTTCCGGCACGCTGGCGCGCCAGATCGAAGCGGGGGCGCCCGCCGACGTGTTCCTCAGCGCCGCACCGGGGCCCATGAACCGCCTGCAGGCGCGGGGCCTGGTGCTTCCCGGAACCCGCATCGAACTCCTCTCCAACAGCCTGGTGCTGGTGGCCCCGCAGGCCGGCACGCTTGGCCTGCGCGGCTTTCCGGATCTTTCCCGCGTCTCCCGCCTGGCCCTGGGAGACCCCGGTTTCGTGCCGGCGGGCCACTATGCCCGGCAAGTACTGGACCACTTCAAGCTTTGGACCCCCCTGCAGTCCAGGTTCGTCTACGGCCAGGACGTACGCCAGGTGCTGGAATACGTGGCACGCGGGGAAGTGGATGCCGGGCTCGTGTTCGGCACCGATGCCGCGCTCATGCCCGACCGGGTGAGCGTGGTCGCCAAAGCCCCGCCGGACAGCCACGACCCCATCCGCTACCCGGCCGCGGTCGTGGCGGCGAGCCGGGAGCCCGTGCTGGCGCGGGATTTCCTGGCCTACCTTGCGTCGCCGGCGGGCCGCGCCGTTTTCGAGAAACACGGGTTCGATTGGGCGGTAAAATAGCGCTGGACCAAACCGGAGACAGCGCATGAAAATCAGCGGGCAAAACAAATTGCCGGGCGAAGTGGTCGCCCTCAAGAAGGGCGACGTGGAATGCCAGGTGACGATGCAGGCGGGCGAATTCCGCATCGTGTCGGTCATCACCCGGGACAGCGCCGAGGAAATGGGGCTTGGCGTGGGTGACCGCGTGGTGGCGCTCATCAAGTCCACCGAAGTCATGATCATGAAGTGACCGGCCCTGCCCCGGCCTTTTCGTGGAAACCCTGCTCACCGCCGCGCGCCTGTCGCTCCTGGTGTCCCTTTCCGCCACCGTCCTCATCGGCGTGGCGGGACTTGCGCTCGCCTACCTGCTGGCCAGCCGGAATTTCCGGGGCAAGCACCTGCTCGACGCGCTGATTTCCGTGCCCCTCGTGCTGCCGCCCACGGTGGTGGGATATTACCTGGTGCTCCTGCTCGGCCGGGAAGGGTGGCTCGGCGGCCCCATCTACCGTCTGACCGGCTGGTCGGCCGTCTTCACCTGGCAGGGAGCGGCCCTGGCGGCGTTCGTGGTGGCCCTGCCGCTGATGGTGCGGGTGTCCCGCGCCGCCATCCAGGCCGTGGACCGCGACCTGGTTCAGCTCAGCGCCACCCTGGGCAAATCGGAATGGGAAACGGCCTGGTACGTGGTCCTTCCGCTCGCGCGCCAGGGCATCCTGGCCGGCCTGGTGCTTTCCTTCGCCCGGGCCCTGGGAGAGTTCGGGGCCACGCTCATGATCGCCGGAAACATTCCGGGCAAGACCAGCACCCTGCCGCTTTCCATCTACACCGCATTCCAGAACGGCGACGATGCCCTGGCGCAGGGCATGGCCCTGCTGCTCACGGCCATCTCCGCCGCCGTGATCTATTTTGCCAACCGCTGGACGGCATCCCGATGGCTCTAGCCCTGTCCGTCCGGTTCCGGAAAACCTTCGGCGAGTTTTCCCTCGACGTCGCCTGGGAGGCCGAAAACGGCATCGTCGTGCTGTTCGGCCCGTCGGGGGCCGGCAAGTCGCTCACCTTCCAGGTGCTGGCGGGCCTCGTGACGCCGGAGGAGGGACGGGTGCAGCTGGGGGACACCCTGCTGTTCGACCGGGAGGCGGGCGTAAACCTGCCGCCGCGGGAACGGGCGGTGGGATACCTGTTCCAGCACCATGCCCTGTTTCCCCACATGAGCGCGGAGGAAAACATCCGCTTTGCCCACCCGGTCCCGCGCAGCGCGGAAGCGGGCGCCGAAGCCGAGGCGCTGCTGCGCCGCTTCCACCTGCAGGGGCTGGCCCGGCAGCATCCGCGCGCCCTCTCGGGCGGCCAGCGCCAGCGGGTGGCGCTGGCGCGCGCGCTCATGCGCAAGCCGCGCTGGCTGCTGCTGGACGAACCCCTTTCGGCCGTGGACCTGGCGCTGCGACGCAGCATCCGGGCAGAGCTCAAGCAGCTGCAGCGGTCCCTTGCCATTCCCATGGTGCTCGTCACCCACGATCTGGGGGAGGCGTTCGCCATGGCGGATTACCTGGTCATTTACGAGGGCGGGCGGGTGACCCAGGCAGGATCTCCGGAAGAGATCCTGCGCAATCCCGAAAATTCCGTGATCGCCGAATGGGCAGGCAACGCCCGGGTGCACGGAGGCCGGGTATTTTCCTTTTAGGGAGAGGGGGCGCATGAAGAAATCCGGCGAACTGAAAGGACGTCTGCTGCTGGAAAAGGACGGCGTCTCGTTCCTGGGCGACCGGCGCGTGGCCCTGCTCGAAGCGATCGCCGAACACGGTTCCATCTCCGCCGCGGCCCGGGCGGTGGGCATGAGCTACAAAGGGGCCTGGGACGCCGTGGACGCCCTCAACAACCAGTCCGACCAGCCCCTGGTGGAACGTTCGGTGGGGGGGAAGGAAGGCGGGGGAACCCGGCTCACCGACGAGGGCCGCCGCATCGTCGGCCTGTTTCGCGCCGGCGAAGCGGAATACCAGAAGGTTCTGGACAGCCTGCTCGACGGGGTCGGCCGCCTCGACGGATTCCACCGGGTGGTCCAGCGCTTTTCCATGCGCACCAGCGCGCGCAACCAGTTCGTCGGAAAAATCACGCGCCTGTCGCAGGGGCCCGTCAATACGGTGGTGCACCTCAAGCTGGACCGCAAAAACGCGATCGTGGCCGTGGTCACCAGCGCGAGCGCGGCGGCCCTGGGGCTCAGGCAGGGGATGGAAGTGACGGCCCTCGTCAAGGCGCCGGCCGTGCTCCTCAGCACCGACACGGACGCCCGTTCCAGCGCGGACAACCGCCTGTGCGGGCGCATCGCCCGCATCCACGCAGGGGAAGTGGACGCGGAAGTGCGGCTTGCGCTGGACCATGGCAAAACGGTCGTGGCCACGGTCACTCACGACACCGTCAGCCGGATGGGTCTGGCGGAAGGCGTGGCGGCCTGTGCGCTGTTCCCCGCGTCCAGCGTGCTGCTCGCGGTGCTGGGCTGAGCGGCTTCAGAACGGCGTGCGCGCCGTCAGCTGCCAGGCGTTGTTGAAGGTCCGGAATCCCCCCACCGTCTTCTGGTAGTCGGCGCCGATCACGAAGTGGAGGCGGCCGATCATGTCGAAGCGGCCCAGAATCATTTCGGGCGCGAGGACCGTCTGGTTCCGCCCATTGTTGGGTCCCGAGGCGAAATGGGTGAGCTGGGTTTCGAGCGCCGGCCACCAGTATCTGGAGAAATGGCCCTGGAACGCGGTATTCCAGACGATGGGTTCGCCCAGGGCCGCCATGTTCCGGTCCGGCACGGTCATGGAAAGGGTGCTCTGGATGTCGAAGCCGGACTCCCGCGTGCCCCATCCCTTGCCCGCCGCAAGGGTCGGGGTGTAGGCGTAGTGGCCCGACGTCATCGCCGGGTCGCCCGTGGGCACGCTCACTCCCATGAAGGCGGTCACGATGTAGTTGCCGTTTTCCTCGTTGGCGGACAGCATGCGGTACTTGAGCAGGAACGTCTCGTCCGCCCATCCCGTGGCGGAAACGCCCTTGGGCGCGGTATTCACCACGTAGCCCGGCACGCCCACGATGAGTTCGGTGCTGGAGGAGGTGATCAGTTCCAGCCCCTTGTTGAGCCCGTAATTGCTGCTTTCCGCCCCGCCGGACTTGTACTGCTGGAGCTGGTCATAGCGGAATTCCTGTTCCAGGCGGGGGGTCACGGTGATGGCGGGCGTCATCCAGTGCGGCTGGGATTCCTTTGCGGCATCGGAGCGGGCGAACCAGCCGCCGGACGCGTCGCCGCCGCCCTGGCTGCCGCCGGTGTCCTGGCTGCCGCCGTCGAAGGCGGGCAGGGCGTCGTCGGGGGCCTGGGCCTGGGCCGGGAAGGCGGCGGCGAGGGATTGCAGCAGGGTCAGGGCGAGAACGGGTCTTTTCACGGCAATGCGTCTCCTGTGGGCAGTCGTTATTAATAAGACAACATAGCGAATACTACATGACTATATAGCGCCAGGCGCTTGACCGGGATCAGGGCCGCGTGCGGATCGGCCGCTTGCGTACGGCGCCTGCCCCGCTAGAATGGGAGACCCTGGTCACCGAAGGAGGCTTTGAGCCATGGATTCCCAGCAGCGCCGCTGGCGCTTTTTCCGCGCCGGAGGGTTCGACCAGGTCCGCCTGGACGAGCCGGACGAACTGCTCGCCATCGGCGACCTCGACCAGAAACTGTGGGTGGCCCTGTCCTGCCCCGTGAACGGGATCCGCTTCGACGCCCGCACCCTGTCCTTCATCGACACGGACGGCGACGGTCACGTGCGCGCGAGCGAGCTGATCGCGGCCGTGCAGTGGGCGTCGCGCCAGCTGGCCGACCCGGCCTTGCTGGCCCGCGGCGGAGACGGCCTGGCCGTCGCGGAAATCCGCAGCGACAGCGACGAATCGCGTCGCATCGCCGATGCGGCCCGGCTGCTCGCCGCCGACCTCGGGAAATCCCCCGACGAGCGCCTGGTGGTGGACGACGTGGCGCTCGCCCAGGAACGGCATGCGGCGCGCGCGCTCGCGGCCTGGACGGAACAGCGCGTGGAACTTCCGCCTTTGGGCGAAGGGGCGGAGGCGGCCTGGCAGGCCCTGCAGGCGGTGGCGGGCAAGGTGGACGATTTCTTCCTGCGCTGCCGCCTTTCCGCCTTCGACCCGCGCGCGCAGGACGCCATGAACCCTGCGGAAGAGTCCTTGCGCGCCCTCGCCGCCGGGCCCCTGATGCAGCCGGCGGCCCTTGCCGACCTGCCGCTTGCCCGGGTGCGGCCGGACGCGCTGCTGCCGCTTGCCGAAGGGGTCAATCCGGCCTGGGCCGCGGCCCTGGAAACGCTTTCCGCCGCCGTGGCGACCCCGCTCCTGGGGCCGCGTGACGCGCTTTCGGAAAGCGAATGGGAAGGGCTCAAAGCGCGCTTTTCGGCCTACGCCGCCTGGCAGTCCGCACGCCCCGATCCCGCGGCCGCGGACGAGGGCGGGCGCGACCTGGAACGGCTCGTGCGCTATGTGCGCGACTTGATGACGCTTGCCAACAACTTCGTGTCGTTCCGGGATTTCTACACGCGCCAGGGCAAGGCCACGTTCCAGGCCGGGACCCTGTACCTGGACGGGCGCTCCTGCGAGTTGTGCGTGGCCGTGGCCGACCCGGCCAGGCATGCCGCGCTCGCCACGCTTTCGCGCATCTGCCTCGTGTATTGCGGCTGCGTGCGCGGCGAGCGCAAGATGGCCATTGCGGCCGCGTTCACGGCGGGCGACTCGGACCAGCTGATGGTGGGGCGCAACGGGGTTTTCTACGACCGCAACGGGGACGACTGGGATGCCACCATCGTCCGCATCATCGACCATCCCATCAGCCTGCGCCAGGCGTTCTGGTCCCCTTACAAGCGCATGGCCCGCCTGGTGGGGGAGCAGGTGCAGAAGCTGGCCGCGAGCCGGGCCAAGGACAACGAAACCCGCCTTGCCCAGGTGGCCGGCGACACGGTGCGCAAAGGTGGGGTGCCGCCTGCGGCGCCAGTGCCCCAGCCCTTCGACGTGGGCAAGTTCGCGGGCATTTTTGCGGCCCTGGGGCTCGCCGTGGGCGCCATCGGCACGGCGTTCGCGTCGGTGCTGATGGGGCTGCTGTCCCTGCACTGGTGGCAGCTGCCGTTTGTGGGGCTGGGCGTGATGGCCCTGATTTCCGGACCCGCGGTGCTGCTGGCCTGGCTCAAGTTGCGCGCGCGCAACCTGGGCCCGATCCTGGACGCCAACGGCTGGGCCATCAACGCGCGTGCCTGCATCAACATTCCATTCGGCACTTCCCTGACCCAGGTCGCCGTGCTGCCGCCCAATGCCGAACGTTCCCTGTCGGATCCCTATGCGGAAAAGAAGCTGCCGCTGTGGTACTACGTCGTGATGGGGGCCCTGCTGGTG